>JANWIK010000133.1 GCA_025449955.1 Gemmatimonadaceae bacterium | reverse complement strand
GCTGTACCCAGGGCGAACTTCACGAACGGCATCGCGTCCTCCAGAAAAGGTCCGGTCCTGCGAGTCTCCTGGAGTTTCGCTTCCGTCGGCGGGCGTAGCAGTCGGGCGAAGCCTGATGTTAGGCAGGTAAGTTCCGCGACATGGCGCCGGGGATTCTCGGACCGGCGCTCGCCACGCATGCCGTGAGGGAATCCCCTACGCGGGCGACGCGTGACCGCAGCGTCGTCTTTGCCGCCGCCTCACGGAAACGTTGGCGGCGAGAGCGGCGGGAGCTTGGGCGTCGCCGGACGGTGGGCGACGTTGGCGAGGAGCGCGATGGAGCCGCCCACGAACGCGGCGCCGAGCACCGTCAACCACGCCGAGACGTGCCCCTGGCGCGCGGTGGCGATGCCCGAGCGCGGAATCGACACCGAGTCGCCGTTCCAGTGTACGTTCTGCGCGTAGTGATACGCCACGTTGCGCGTGGACGTGGTGTGCGAGACCTCCATCAATAGCGCAAGCGAATCGATATCGGTGAGCGTGCCCTTCACGCGGAACACGCCGGGGCCGAGTCGCGGGGCAATCGCGGGGATTTCGGAATCGGCGAGCGTGAGCTCGACGGTACGGCCGGGCTGCAGCTCGTTGACCGGCGTCACGGGATACGTGACGCACGCGGCGCCGGTGATCACGAGGAGAGCGGGGGCGAAGCGGCGCAACTTCCCAAACGCGGACGTCATGGCGGATCCCGTAGCGAGCCTCTGACCCCGGTGGCGCAACGCCGCGCCATCGAAACCGGTAAACCCTGGTCGGCGGTCGAGCGGCCGTCGAGGCTCTTTCCATTCTCTACGCTGCGCCGCGCGGCACCGTTGCGGGCCCGAGGGCGCCGCCTAACGCGCGCGTGTCAGCGCGGGGCCAGTGGCTTGTCAGGATCGCGTCATCCGTTTGGGGATCCCAAGCCGGAGGCGCTCCCGTCGGGTTGGCGGTCAACACTTGACAGTCAAGAGGAAAGCGCGCATCGTGCGGCCAGACCCCCACGCGATGAGTGCCACGTGACCGAGCCGAACACCGACGTGATCCAGGGCACGCTCGACCTGCTCATCCTCAAGACGCTGAGCCTCGAGCCCATGCACGGCTTCGGCATCGCGCGGCGCATCGAGCAGATCTCGCGCAACGTGTTTCGCATCAATCCCGGATCGTTGCTCACGGCGCTGCAGCGTCTCGAGCGCGCGGGCTGGTTGGACGCCGAGTGGCGGCGCACGGAGCACGCGCGCCGGGCGCGGTACTATTCGCTGACGCGCGCGGGGCGCAAACAGCTCGAGGTGGAAGCGTCCACCTGGAACCAGCGCGCCTCGGCGATCGCCCGGCTGCTCAAGGCGGAGGCCTGACGATATGTCGATCTGGCGGCAGGTATCGCGCGGCGTGCGCGCGTTGATGCGTCGCGCGGACACGGATCGCGACGTCGACGACGAGGTGCAGCACTACGTCGACCAGGCCACGGCGGCGCACGTGGCGCGGGGACTGTTGCCCGAGGCGGCGCGCCGCGCGGCGATGATCGAGGTGGGCAATCCGACGGTGGTGCGCGAGCGCGTCCGCGACTACGGGTGGGAGAACATCCCCGCGAGCCTGGCCTGCGACATCGCGCTGGCGCTCCGCCGGCTGCGCAAGAGCCCGAACTTCACCGTGGTCGCGGTGCTGACGCTGGCGTTAGGCATCGGCGCGGCGACGGCCATCTTCGGCGCCGTCAATCCGATTCTGTTCGAGCCGCTCGCGTACCCACGGGCGGACCGCGTGGTGATGGTGTCCGACGTGCGCGCCGACGGCTCGCGCCTCGAGACCACGTACGGCACCTTCGTCGAGCTCTCGCAACGGAGCCGCGACTTCGAGGCGCTCGCGGCGAGCGACGCCTGGCAGCCGGCCTTGTCCGGCGACGGCGACCCGGAGCGCCTGGTGGGCCAGCGCGTGAGCGCCACTTATTTCCGCGCGTTAGGCATTGCGCCGATGCTCGGCCGCGCCTTTACCGGCGCCGAAGACCAGCCGGGCGGCGCGAACGTGGTCATCGTGAGCGCAGGGTTGGCCGCCCGGCGCTTCGGCGGCGCCGCGACCATCATTGGGCGGGTGATCCATCTGCAGGGGGACCCGTACACGGTGATCGGCGTCATGCCGGCGGGTTTCGACAACGTGCTGTCGCCGCGGGCGGACGTGTGGGCGCCGCTCAGGCTCAACGCGCACGCCACGTTCGAGAGCCGCGAGTGGGGGCATCATCAGTCGATCGTTGGGCGGCTGGCGCCGGGTATCACGGTGGAGCGGGCGCGGCGCGATCTCGACGCAATTGCCCGGACGCCGGTGGCCGATTTTCCGCGTCCCGAGTGGGCCAAGCTCGGGAGCGGGTTTCTGGTGCACTCGCTGCAGTACGATGTGACGAGCGGCGTCCGACCGGCGCTGCTGGCGATTCTGGGTGCCGTGGCGCTGCTGCTCGCCATCGCGTGCGTGAACGTGACCAATCTGTTGCTGGCCCGCGGCGCCCAACGGACCGAGGAGTTCGCGATGCGGGTCGCGTTAGGCGCGGGGCGCTCGCGGCTGGTGCGGCAGCTGCTCACCGAGAGCTTGGTGCTGGCGGTGTGCGGCGGCGCGCTGGCGTTCGGCGTCGCGGCGGTCGGCGTGCAAGCGCTCGAGGCGCTCACGCCGCCGGACGTTCCGCGCGCGGCGGCCATGGGGCTCGATGGCCGTGCGTTCGCCTTTGCGTTCGTGGTGACGGCGATCATCGGGCTCGGGGTGGGCGTCGTGCCGGCGCTTCGCGCATCGCGCGTCGCGTTAGGCGGAGCGCTGCAGCGCGGCTCGCGCCGATTGGCGAGCGGGCACGCGGCCACGCGCCGCCTGCTGGTGGTGGCCGAGGTGGCGTTGGCGCTGGTGCTGCTCGTGGGGGCGGGACTGTTGTTGCGGAGCCTCGATCGCCTCTTTGCCGTCGCGCCCGGGTTCGATCCGGAGCGCCTGCTCACGATGCAGGTGGACGCATCGGGCCATCGCTACGATGCCGACAGCTCACGGCTGCAATACTTCATACAAGTGCTCGACGCGGTGCGCGGGGTGCCGGGCGTTGCGTCGGCCGCGTTCACGAGCCAACTGCCCTTGTCGGGCGACATGGACGGCTACGGCGTCGTGTTTCAGGATGCGGCGGCGTCGGGTGGCGATGAGGGCTCGGCGTTGCGTTACGCCGTGTCGCCCGGCTACTTCGCGACGATGGGGATCTCGCTGCGCGACGGCCGCCTGCTCGATGGGCACGACGTGTCGGGCGCACCGGAGGCGGTGCTGATCAACGAATCATTCGCCAAGCGGCGATTCCCCGGTCGCAGCGCGATCGGCCAGCGGATGCGCATGGGTCCGGAGAACGAGGCGCAGGGACGGCCATGGGACTACGTGGTCGGCGTGGTGGGCGACGTCAAGCAGACGTCGCTCGCGGTTGCCCAACCGGACGAAATGTACGTGGCGGCGGGGCAGTGGCTGTGGGTGGAGAACGTGCAGTCGCTCGTCATCCGCGCGCGGGGGGATGCCGCGGCGCTCGTTCCGTTAGTCAAGCGCGCCGTGTGGTCGGTGGACGCGGACGTGCCGATCACGCGCGTGGCGACGATGCCGGAGCTGGTGGCGCGGTCGGCGGCCGAGCGGCGGTTCGCGCTGATCGTGTTCGCCGCGTTCGCGGCGGCGGCGCTGGTGCTGGCGGCGATCGGCCTGTACGGCGTGCTGTCGGGGAGCGTGTCGGAGCGGCTGCGCGAGATCGGCGTGCGGTCTGCGTTAGGCGCGACGCGCGGCCAGATCGTGGGGCTGGTGGTGCGCGAGGGGATGGGGCTGACGCTGGTGGGGGTGGCGATCGGCTTGGCGGCCGCGGTGGCGGCGAGCCGTGCGCTGGTGACGCTGCTCTTCGGCGTGTCGCGCCTCGATCCGCTCACGTACGCGGGCGTGATCGCGCTGCTGGCCGGTGTGTCGGCGGTGGCGTGCTGGATTCCGGCGGCGCGGGCAGCGCGCGTGGATCCGTCGATCACGCTGCGCGCGGAGTAAGGCGAGCAGTGTAGGCGCGCCGCTGCGATCGCGGCGCGCCTACCCGATAGGTCAGTTACCGAAGTTGATGCCGATCGTGATCGGAATCATCTCCATCCGTTGGCCCGGCGTGAACACGTAATGGTAGCGCGCCTCGCCGAACAGGCTCGACTTGCCGAGCGCGATGCGGAGGCCCACACCGCCATTGATGCCGAAGTCGTTGTCGCTCGTGTTGCCCGATGCGACCACCTCGCTCCCCGAGGTGCGGACGCGATAGCGGTCGTTGTAATAGCCGACGCCGGCGATGAGGTACGGGGTCACCGGTGCGTGCGGCGTGTTGCTGAGGTTGGCGACCAGGTTCGCGTTCAGCGTCCACACCTGCAGCGTCCGCGCGTCCGTCACCTTCGTGGGCAGCGAGTTGAACATGCCGTCGATGCGGAAGCCTAACGGAGAGTCGGGCCCGCGGAACGACAGGTCGGCGAGCACGTTGTAGCCGGTCTTGTTGACGTTGCTCAGCGCGCTCACCGGAATCGTGACGCCGCCGCCGACGCCAAGCCCGACTTGCGCACGGGCGACCGACGGCGCCGCCGCGGCGCCCAGCGCGAGGAGGACACTCGGAATGACCATGGTAACGCGCATAGCTGCAAACTCCAGATGAGAGTCGGGTGCACGGAGCCTGAAGGCCGGCATCTCATTGTGTGCGGCCCTCCTGCGTTGGACAGGCGCCCTGGAAGGCAAGAGCGGGACCACGGCACGCAGCGACCATGAGACACGACGGTCAAGCGATGTTCACGCGTTGGGGCGTGACCAACCCGTGGCTTGCAAACCGGTTCGGTCCGGCTCAAGTTGTGCAACGTCTGCCCGTGGACACCGGCCGCCGTTGGCGGATCCGTCGCGCTCCATTTCTCTCAACCGAGGGACCCACACATGTACATCCTCTGGTGGATCATCGTCGGATTGATCGCCGGCTACATCACCGGCAAGCTGATGAAGGGGTCGGGCTATGGCGCGCTGATGGACATCGTGGTCGGCATCGTGGGCGCGATCATCGGCGGGTTCATCATGCGCGCGGTGGGTATGGCTGGCAGCGGCGGCGCGATCTACACGATCCTCGTCGCGATACTCGGCGCGGTGATCCTGACGTTCATCGTGCGGCTGGTGTCGGGCGGGCGGCGCGCGCAGCTCTGATCGCCGGCGGGGCCAACGACTAACGCCTAACGGAGACGCGGCGGGCCGGGCGCCCCGCCGCGTCGCGCGTTTCACACGCGGCCGCTGAGCGCGTCGTCCAACAGCTTGACCGCGGCCGGCGGGTCCGCCACCTCCACCACGAGACGGTGATAGTGCTCGTGATCGAGCTCGATCACGATCGTGTGATCGGGATCGTGCACGTCATAGAACACCGCACCGTCGTGCTGATAGAACGTGCCCGCCGTCAGGACGCCGGGGATCTGCGTCCCGGGCATGCGGAACCCGTGCCACCATCCGCGCGCGGGCTCCGAATCGATGCGCACCGACGTGATGTGCGCGAGCGGAATCTCCAGCCGGCTCTTCAGCGCCCACATCTTGTCCCACCCATCCACGTCGAATCGGACGCGATCGCCCTCGACCGAGATCTCGACCATGTGCGCTCTCCAGCGAGCTCGGCAACGCTCGGGTTGAACCAGTGCCAGCGACGTCTTCCGCGCTAGGACGATAGGGGATGCGGCGGTGGCGTCAAGCGCCAGCCCTCGCCAAAGCGCGCGCGTGTCGCGCTCGCTTCTTCGCCGAATCTTGGTACATCGGGCGCATGACTTGCCCATGATGCGTGGACAGAGATCGCGCCGGCATCATCGCGCGCATGTGCGTTCATTGTGCCCAAGGAATCACCGCCGATGGTCGTTCGCGCCGACGTTCGCGCATTTTACGATGAGTTCCTGGAGTCGCGGATGGTGCAGTACCGGTTGTTCGGCAACCGGCGCATCGAGTTGGCCGCGCGGCGCATCGAGCCATACATCCATCGTGATCATCGCGTGCTGGACGTCGGATGCGGCATCGGCATCGTGACCGAGCGCATCGCGGCGCGCGCGCGCCGCGGGCGCGTGTGGGGAATCGATCTGAGTCCGCGCAACGTGTGGTACGCGGCGCACACCGTGCGGAAATCGAACGTGTCGTTTTTCACCGCCGACGTGCTGGGCGAGGGCGAGCAGATCAGGGCGCAGACGGGCGGCGCGTTCGACGTGATCACGATGGTCGACGTGATCGAGCACATCCCCGAAGCCGACCGGCCGGCGCTGTTCGCCAGCCTGCGGGCCTTGAGCGCGCCTAACGCAATGCTGGTGCTCACGTATCCGAGCCCGCAGTACCAACGGTGGCTGCAGGCCAACCGGCCGCAGGAGCTGCAGATCATCGACAACGTGGTCGAGCTGCCCGCGCTGCTCGACGAGACGGGGGCCGCCGGCTACGGGCTGCGCCACTACTCGCTCGAGGACGTGTGGATGCGCAATCAATACGCGCACTGCGTGCTGCAGACCGATGAGGCGGTCGCCACGCCCGCGCGCGCCGAGCGATCGTTAGGCCAGGAGATCGGGCAGCGGGTGCAGCGGGCGACGCGCAATGCCTTCCTCGTGCCGTGGCGGCGGTGGCGATTCGTGACGCGCGTGCTGAACGAAGAACAACGGGAAAGCCCACGCGCCGTCGATCCGTGAAGGCTCCCGGGGGAGAGCACGACCCGTATCGGCGGCGCGTGAACCCAGGCCACCGTTAGGCAACGGCGACGGCTTACCGCGCGCCGTCCGGCGACACGAACGCCATCGTCGCCTTCGCACCGTCACCGCCGCCCACGTTCACATCCACTTCCTGTCCCGCCCGATAGCCGCTGGTGATCACGCCATGGAGCAGCATCTTGCCGTTGGCGGT
>JANWIK010000132.1 GCA_025449955.1 Gemmatimonadaceae bacterium | reverse complement strand
GCTGAAGTTGCCCTGGTAGACGTAGTGGCCGCCGAACGCGAGGTCGGAATTGGCGTACGTTAGGCCGCCGGGATCGTTGGGATGGAAGTCATCCGGCTTGTTGACGTGCGCCACCAATTCCAGGCCTTTGGCGGCGGTGCCGGCGTCGTACAGACCAGCCTTGAGGTGCGCGCGCGGATCGTTCGTATCGGATTGAGCCCGCGCGGAAAGGGGGACGAAGGCGGCCGCGGCGACTAACGCGGCGCACAGAACGAGAGGCGACCGGAACGATGCGAAGCGACGTGTCATTGGGTGGGGCTCGGAGTGAGCGTTTTCAGGATGGCTTGCATCCGGCCGATCTCGGCGCGCTGGCCGGCGTCGACATCGGTGGCGAACGAGAACAGCTCGGGCTGCTGGCCCGAGCCGGGTGTGTCGAAGAGCTTGGCCACCATGTCGAGGGCGCCCTCGTGGTGCCTGATCATCCCCGTGAGATAGAGGTGATCGAACGCGGGCCCGTGCGCGGCATCGAGCGCGCGCATCTCGTCAGGGGTGAGCATCCCCGGCATCATGTGCGCGCTCATGTCCATGCCCGGCATGCTCGTGCCCGACATGCCGCTCGAGTCCGCGGCGGGCCTGTGGCCCGGGAGCATAGCGAGCGGATCCGGCGCGTCGAGGTGACGCGCTTGGAGCCAGTGCTGCATCATTGTGATTTCGTCGCGCTGCGAGAGCGCGATTCGCTTGCAGAGCGTGGCGACATCGGCGCGCGCGCCGTGCGTCACAGCCCAGTCCGACATCACGACGGCCTGCGCGTGATGGTAGATCATGCCCTCGACGAAGGCAGCGTCGGCTTGCGTGTAGTCGTGCGCGGGCGGCGACGCCTGCGCCGGAAGTCGCGCGGCGAACAAGCCGAGGCCCAAGACGGCGACGGCCACCTGCGGCGCGGTGCGAATGCGGATCGAGTGTGACATGGCTGCCATGTGGGTTATGCGTCAGCCGGATGGGCTCGCTCGAGCGCGCCCCTCCGCGGACTGTACGGATAACGCAATATGGACGTTGTACAGACAATTTTGTCGGTGTCCAGGGGTGCCCGCCACCGCGAGGTGGGGTTCCAGGTCGTGGCGCTCGAGCAACTCGAGCGCGGGCCTCCTCCTGGTGAGCTCCTCTGTGGTTGGTCAAAAGGATACCAAAAGTGATGCAAGGGATGGGGATGATCGCCTCGGTGCACATCCAAAGTCACCGGCGCACGCACCTGGATGATTTCATGCGCGTGCGCGATGCGCTCCCTGCCGCACCGCGGCAATCGTCCCGATCCCTTGCATCACTTTTGTTATCCTTTTGACCAACTACAGAAGAGCCCAGGCTCGAGCGCCCGCCGCCTAACGCAACGACGGGATCAGGACTTGGCCGTCTCCAACCCCTTCACGACGCCCTCGAGCAACTGCACGCGCGTGGTGTCGCTCGAGCCCTGCTCGTCGTGCGACAACTCCCCCGCCAACTTCTCGAGCGTCGATTTCCGCTGGCCGCCGCTCGCCGACTCGGCGGTCTTGAGCTCACTTTCGATGGCGGAGAGGCGGTCGGCGGAGAGTCCGTTGTCGCGCTTGAGTTGGTCGACGTACGCGCGCGCCACCGGGAACGCGGCGGGCCACACGATCTTCGGTTGGTCCTGCGGATTCAGCACATCGTAGTGCACGAGCTTGGCGGCGTCGATCTCGTTCTGCGTGAGGTCGGCCGTCGGCGTCAGCGCGAAGACATCGAGGCCGCGCGCGATCTCGGAACCGTAGATGTAGCCGTTGTAGTAGTACCCGCACCAGAACCCGCCTAACACAAGCTTGGTCGCGTCGATCGGTCCGCGGTCGAAGTACGCGATCTCCTTGGGATGCGCGGGATCGGTGAAGTCGAACACCGACAGTCCGCCCTGATACCAGCCTTGCACCAGGATGTCGCGGCCCGGTACCGGCACGAGGTTGCCGTTGTGCGCCACACAGTTCTCCTGATCCGTCTGCGCCGCCGGCATCTTGAAGTAGCCCTTCTGCGTCAGCGTCGTGCCCGTGAGCGTGAACAACGCATCGGCGCCCCAATCGAGAGGATCGGTGGCGCGACACTTGGGTGCGACACCGCCGCCCCACTCATCGGTGAAGAGCAGCTTGGATCCGTCGTTGCTGAACGTCGCCGAATGCCAGAACGAGAAGTTCGAGTCGGACACCGCCTGCACACGCACGGGGTGCGCAGGATCTTTGATGTCGAGCAACAGGCCGTAGCCCGCGCACGCGCCGGCGGCCAGGTGCTCCGACGGAAAGGCCGTGATGTCGTGGCATTGCAACACGCCGCTCGTGGCGAGACTGTCGGGCGCCGTGGGAACGTTGACGCCTAACTGTTTGAGCGAATCACTCAGCGCCTTGAACCGGCTGGTGTCGGTCTCGAACATCACCTCGGCGATGAGGTGCGCCACGCGATCGGAATCGGCGGCGGTTGTCTTGGCCGGCAAGCCGACGAACGAGAGGTAGCCACGCGCCGTCTTGACGGCCGCGCCGTTCGCCGTATCCGCGATCGCTGCACCGTGCGTCGCCGGCTTGGTGAGGTCCGCGAAGATGCGCGGCGTGCTCACGATCTTCGCCTGCTCGGGATGCGCCAGCGGCACTCGAATCACTTCGATGCGGAACAGCGCGCTGTTTGGATTAGATGGGCCTCCGACCTCGCACCCCGCGAGCTCGCTCTTCGACCTGACCGACGCCAGTCCGGACACGTACACGTACACAACGCCGGGATCGTTCGGGTCCGGCACCAGCGTGTGCGTGTGCGAGCCGCGACACGTCTGCACGTCCGCGACTTGCTTGGGGTGTTGGATGTCCGAGATGTCGAAGATGCGAACGCCGATCATACGCTCTTTGCTGACCGTGTCCTGGATCCCTTGCATCCCGCAGTCCAGCCGGCTCCCGCCGTCTTCGGCCGACACGAAGAGCAGATGGCCGTACACCGACACATCGCCCTGCTCGGTGAAGCAGACGAGGTGTGTGGCGAGCACCGGCTTCGCGGGGTTGCTCACGTCCCAAATTTGGATGCCGCTGAAGTTGCCCTGGTACAGGTATTTGCCGCCGAACGCGAGGTCGGAGTTCGCGTAGCGCAGGCCGCCCGGATCGTTGGGATGGAAATCGTCCGGCTTGTTGACGTGGGACACCAGTTGCATGCCGTTGGCGGCCACGCCGGCATCATAGAGGCCGGCTTTGAGGTGCGCGCGCGGATCGTTCGTATTGGCCTGCGCCCGCGCGGACGCGGAGACCGCGGCGATGGCTATGCCTAACGCAGCACACGAAGCGGCAAACGATCGAAACCAAGCGGGAAGACGTGTCATTGGACTGGCTCGTGGTGAACGTAGTCAGTGGACTCTCGTGATCAGTCTGGAGAATAGCAGGTCTCGGCGGCGACGGCGAGCCGTGTCGCCGTCGAATCGAACGGAGTCGCTCAGCGCACCGGAAGGCGCACGAGGAATCGCGTGCCGTGCCCGAGGGTACTCTCGACGCTCATGGTACCGCCGAGCATCCCGACATAGCGGTGGGCGATCGCCAGGCCCAGGCCGCTGCCACCGGCTTGGCGGGTGAGCGAACTGTCGGCCTGCCAGAACGGTTCGAACAACCTGCCGAGGTTCTCGGGCGCGACGCCGATGCCGGTGTCGCCCACTTCGAAGGCCACCATACCATTGTTGGGCCGCGCGATCACCTCGACGTGCCCGAACTTGGTGAACTTGACGCCGTTGCCGACCAGGTTGAGCAACACCTGTCGCAGCTTGTGCGGGTCGGTGATGATCTCGTTAGGCATCTCCTCGCCTAACGTGACCCGGAAGGCGAGACCTTTGCGCTGCGCGAGCGGTTCGGCGACGGCGGTCACCTCGTCGAGCAGCCCCCGCACGTCTACGCTTTGCATGTCCGCCGTTTCCCGGCCGGCTTCGATGCGGCTGAAGCTGAGCAGGTCTTCGATCAGGTGCGTGAGATGGCGCGCGCTCAGCCGAATGCGCTCGATGTGCGCGTGTGCCGCCGGCGTGGCAGGGGCCTCGATGCCAAGATCGAGCAGCTCTGCGTAGCCGATGATCGCGTTGAGCGGTGTGCGGAGCTCGTGGCTCAATGTCGCCATGAAGCCGCTCTTCACCTGGTTGGCGGCTTCAGCGCTCACGCGTGCGACCTGGGCTGCCGACAGCAGGCGATCGCGCTCCTCGACGCGCTCGCGCAGCTGGCCGTTGGCGTGACGCAGCTGCTCGTTCACCTGTTCCAGCTCTTGCGCGCGCAGCACCACCTCGGCTTGCATGTGCTGCGCGCGGGTTTCCAGCGCGACGTGTCCTTCTTGCTCGCGCCCCTCGCGCTGCATTTGCTGAATGAACGGCGTCACGTCCTCGACGCGGTGAATGATGTAGTCGAGGTCTCCATGCAGTCCGCGCACCGGCGAGTTCACCGGGCTCCACCAGCGTTCCTCGAACCCGCCGCCTTGCGACGCCGGTTTGCGTACGGGATAGCGTTGGACGGCCATCACGTCGGCGAGCTTGGTACTCTTCACGCGGTCGAGCGATGCCCGCAGATTGCGCGCGCCATCTGCGCCGGCATCATCGGGATCAGGCGGGAGGACGTCGAATAGCGTGCGACCAACCACCTGGTCGCGCGCCAGGTTGGTGGCCCTGAGGTACGCATCACTCGCCGTGACGATCTTCAGGTCGTCGGGCTTGAGCACGACATAGAGGCCGGGCGCGCTCTCGAACAGCCTCTGGAAGTGAATGCGCGCTTCTTCCGTCGCGTGGCGCGCCGAGATGTCGCGAACGATCTTCGTGAAGCCGCGCAAGCTGCCGTCGGTCTGGCGCAACGCCGCCAGGATGCTCGAGCCCCAGAAGCGGGATCCGTTGGCCCGGCGCATCCACCGATCGCCATTGGCCTTCCCCACTTCGGTCGCGGTGGCGAGCTCTCGCGTCGGCTCCCCTGTTAGGCGGTCGTCCTCGGTGAACAATTCGGCGCTCGACCGGCCGACCGCCTTCGACTCGGTTAGGCCGTACAGGCGCTCAGCGCCGCGGTTCCACGTGGTGATGCGGCCGCCCGGGTCCAGCATGAAAATCGCGTACTCCTCCACGCCATCCACGAGCGCGCGATACCGCTCTTCGCTTCGCCGGAGCGCCTCCTCGGCTGCCTTACGGATCGTGATGTCGACGAACGTCGCCACGACGCCTTCGATGCGGTCGTCTGCGGTGCGGTAGGGCCGCAGTTGCATGAGGTACCAGCGATTGTCGACGCTTTCAACTTCGTGCTCGACCGGCGTCAGGCGCGTGAGTACGGCACGAGCGTCGCCGGCGAAGCCCGCGTAGAGCAGGCGATGCGTGAAGTCGGTGATCGGGCGGCCACGGTCGCTGGACGTGACGTTGAATAACGTGGCGAGGGAGGGCGTGAAGCGGCCGATGCGAAGATCGTGGTCCAGAAACAGTGTGCCGATCTCGGTGGCGGCCATGAGATTCTCGAGATCGTTGTTCGCCTGCGATATTTCATCCACCCGGCTCTTGAGCTCCGCGTTCACCGTTTCGAGCTCTTCGTTGGCGCTTTGCAGCTCCTCCTTGCTCGTCTCCAGCTCTTCGGCCGTCGACCGGTATTCTTCGTTGATGCTCTGGAGCTCTTCGTTCGCCGCCCGCAGCTCCTCGTTGACGGCATCGGACTCCTCTCGCGACGTGCGCAGGTTTTCCTGCGTGCGCAGCACCTCCTCCTCGAGGTGGCGCACGACGTCGACCCGCGGATCCCGCACGACCGGTCCGTTAGGCGTGGCGTCGGACGCATCGGCGCTGGTCTCGAGGAACATCACCATCGCCAGGCGCTCGCTCCCCGCGCCAAGCCGCGGCTTCACCACGAGCGACACGCGCCGCACCTGCCCGTCGATCTCCACGTCGATGAACGGCGACACGCTGTCCTTGCCGCGCTCGAAGGCGCGGAACAGCGCCGACCGCAGCTCCGATCGCAGCTCCTGCCTAACGAGCATCGTGATGTCGCGGGTGGGCTGGCCCCCGGGCGTCTGCAGGAGACGCCCCGCCGATTCGGACAGATGCCGCGCGCCGCGGTCCGCGGCCACGATCACGCTCGGCGGTGCAAGCTCCTCGAGGGCGTGGCGGTGTGTGGTTTCCGCATGGGCCGCCGCTTGTCCCGAACCCCACGGTTCGGCGGCGGCGGCGCGCCGCGGCGGAACCGAGAGCAAGAGCTCCGGCAAGTGCGGCACCTCGCTCCCGATCGCATCGGCAGCTTTGAAGATGCGGTTCTTTTTGTCGACCGTGCGGAAGAACGCGACGTCGGCGCTCTCGGACGCGCCGAGAAAGAGGTAGCCGTCCGGATTGAGCGCGTACCGGAACAAGACGAAGACCTGCATCTGCAGGTCGCGATCCATATAGATGAGCAGATTCCGGCACGTCACCAGATCGACGTGTGAGAATGGCGGATCTCTGAGCAGGCTGTGCGAAGCAAACAGCACCGTGTCACGCACGTCCTTGCTCACACGGTAGTAGTCGCCCTCGCGCTGAAAGAATCGCTGCAGCCGCTGTTCCGACACGTCGTTCACGATCGTCGGTGGATAGCGGCCAGCACGAGCCGTCGCGAGCGCTCCCTCGTCGAGATCGGTCGCGAAGATTTGCAGATCCGGCGCGATGTTCCGGCGCCTCGCTTCTTCAGTTAGCAGGATCGCGAGCGAGTACGCCTCCTCGCCAGTCGCGCACGCGGGCGACCATACGCGGATTTTCTGGTCCGGCTCCCGCCGGTCGAAGAGATCGGGAATGACGTCTCGTGCCAAGGCGTCCCACGCATCGGGGTCGCGAAAGAACGTCGTGACCGAGATGAGCAAATCGTCGAACAACGCCTGCGCTTCCTCCGGGTTGTGCTTGAGAAAGTCGAGGTAGTCGTCCAGCGTTTCCTTTCGATGGACCTGCATGCGACGGCCGACGCGGCGAAGAATCGTCGCGCGTTTGTATTTGCTGAAATCGTGGCCCGTGCGAGCGCGGAGGTGAGACAGGATACGGCCAAGCGTTGCCTCCGATTCGCCGTTGAGCCGCGCGGGGTGCGACGACGAAGAAAGGTGCGCATGCACCTTGCGTTTGGTCTGGGCCAGTTCGCCAAGCCTAACGGCGAGCTCGCGCACCGGCAACACGACATCGGCTTGCGCGGTCGCAATCGCAGCCTTGGGCATGGAGTCATGCGCGGCCTCGGACGGATCCTGCACGAGGACGAGGCCGCCGGCTTCCTTGATTGCCCTCACGCCCGTGGCGCCGTCGCTGCCGCCTCCCGACAGCACCACCGCGAATCCGTCGCCATGGCGCTCGGCGAGTGATCGGAAGAAGAGATCAATCGGAGCGCGCCGGCCGCGCGGTTCCGAGAACGGATATGCGGCTACATGAGTATCGGTGATCTCGAGACGACGATCCGGCGGGATGACGTAGACGTTGTTCTGCTCGAGCGCAACTTCGTCCGTCACCTGCTGGACCTTCATCGAGGTGTGGGACGCCAGGATCGATGGCAACTGGCTCCGATGCTCGGGCGACAGATGCACCACAACTACAAAGGCGACGTCGACCTTCGGAGGCAGCGCTTCGAAGAAAGCGCTGAGTGCTTCGACACCTCCGGCCGAGGCTCCGACGCCCGCAACGATGGGCATCAGGTCTGACTGCGGTCCCGTGGTCGAGGCGGACTGAGCGTCGCCACTCGGCGCGTCGGACGGTTCGGTTACGTCGTGTCGCATCTCAGCGCCGCCAGTCGTGGTCCTCCGCGCGCACCGAACATTACCCATCGGTGGGGGGCTAGATATGGCATGCCGGAACATGCGGTGCAAGATGCAGGCGCGGCCGTCACACGGCGTCGGCCTCGCCACGGTGAGTGAGTCGGCTGTCGCGGCAACTCGACCGGAATGCCGGTCGTCCAACCCGCTTCAGAGGCGGACGCCGAGCTCCTTCTGCAGATGACGGTGGCCGAGTGCGGTGACGGAGAGGGCGCGGGAGTCACGTTCGCGGGCGACCCATTTCCGAGCGAGCGCAAGCCGGAGCAGCGCGGCGCCGATCGCGCCTCCCACGTGCGCGCGCCGTTCGCTCCAATCGAGACAGGCGAACGCGAACCGGCGGCGGAGGGCGCGGGCGGCCTCCACGTCCACGCCTAACGCCGCCAGCGCGGCGGCGCCTTTGGGTGTGACATCGTAGGTGTCGTTGCCCGCGTGCGTGATCCACCCGAGCGCCGTCAGGCGGTCGTTGATGGCGACGCCGAGCAGGCCGGCCATGTGGTCGTAGCAGGTGCGCGCGGCGCGAAGGTGATCGGGCGTGTTGGGCACGAAGTCGCCGCGCTTGGCGCCGGCGAGAACACTCAACGCTTCGAGGACGTCGGCCACCTCGGGTCCGTCGAGGCTGTAGTACCGGTGTTTGCCTTGCACCTGGACCTTGGCCAGGTGCTCGGCCTCGAGCTTGTGGAGGTGCACGCTGGCGGTGGAGGGGCTCACGCCGGCGACGAGCGCGAGCTCGGTGCTGGTGCGGGCGCGTCCATCGACGAGGCAGTAGAGCATGCTGGCGCGGGCGGGCTCGCCGATGGCGGCGGCGACCCGGGCGGCGTGCTGATCGGCGCGTCGGGTGACATCCATACTTTCACCTTAAGCGAAGTGTGAACGTACGGCAAGCGCTATGTTGGGTTCACGGCATGCAAGCCGATCCGCGACCAGGAGGGCGCCGATGACCATGACGTGCGTGATCCGCTATCAGATCGACCCGTTTCAGCGCGACGCGTTCGCGCAGTACGCCGAGAATTGGGGGAAAGTGATCCCGCGCTGCGGCGGCCATCTCATTGGATACTTCCTGCCTTACGAGGGGACGAACGACATTGGGTGGGGGCTGATCGCGTTCGACAGTCTGGCTTCGTACGAGCGGTACAAGGAGCGCATCACGGCCGATCCGGACGCGCAGGCGAACTTCACGTTCGCGCGGGAGAAGCGCTGCATTCTGCGCGAGGAGCGCACCTTCGTGCAGGTGGTCGACGGGACGTTCGGAGTGCCCGCGGCGCGTTCGTGAGCCGCGCGCGGGTCACGGGAGCGGGTTGTGCTCCCACGATCCG
>JANWIK010000131.1 GCA_025449955.1 Gemmatimonadaceae bacterium | reverse complement strand
GCACCCCTGCATATGCTGCTTGAGCGCCGGCATCATCCGGTGCACCTTGCATGTGCATCCAGGCGGCGCTCCGGCCCGCTCCGTGCAGAGCACGGAGCGGCGCCAGACTTTCCTTTTGCACCAGAGACGATACGACATGGCAACGCAAACCACCCCCCGCGCGGCATCGCGCGAGCGCAAAGGCCAAACCGGCCTCGAAGCGCTCGGCCTCGCGCCCAAGGGGACCATTCATTGGAATCTCGTCGCACCTGAGCTCGTCCAAGCCGCCGTGCGCCGCGACGAAGGCAGGCTCGCCGACCGCGGACCCTTCGTCGGCATCACCACGCCCCACACCGGCCGCTCGCCCAAGGACAAGTTCCTCGTCAAAGAGGCGGCAACCGAGCACGACGTGTGGTGGGGCGATGTGAA
Source organism: Gemmatimonadaceae bacterium (assembly GCA_025449955.1). GTDB lineage: Bacteria > Gemmatimonadota > Gemmatimonadetes > Gemmatimonadales > Gemmatimonadaceae > JADGGM01. The sequence goes on along the minus strand of JANWIK010000131.1, from coordinate 26,844 downwards.
TCGCCCGTTCTCGTCCGAGAACTACCAGAAACTCCTGGCCGATGTCCGCGCGTACCTCGCTGCCCAACCGGAGCTGTTCGTGCAGGACCTCTGGACCGGCGCCGATCCGCGTCACCGCCTGTGCGTACGGTACGTCTCGCCTAACGCATGGCAGATGCTGTTCGTGCGGAACATGTTCATCCGCCCCGAGCTCAGCGATCTCCCCACGTTCGTGCCCAACTTCAGCGTGTTGCACGCGCCGGAGATGCAGGCCGACCCGGCCAAGCACGGCACGCGCAGCGGCACCTTCATCGTCCTCGACTTCGCCTCCCGCCAGATCCTCATTGGCGGCACGCGCTACGCCGGCGAGCTCAAGAAGGCGATGTTCACGGTGATGAACTACCTCATGCCCAAGTCCAACGTGCTGTCCATGCACTGCTCCGCCAACATCGGCGAGCAGGGCGACAGCGCGCTCTTCTTCGGACTCTCCGGCACCGGCAAGACCACGCTCTCCGCCGACCCCGAACGCCAACTGATCGGCGACGATGAGCACGGCTGGAGCGACGAGGGCGTGTTCAACTTCGAGGGCGGCTGCTACGCGAAAGCGATCAACCTCACCGAAGACAGCGAGCCGGACATCTATCGCACCACGCAGATGTTCGGCACGGTGCTCGAGAACGTCGTGCTCGATCCGAACTCGCTGAAACCGGATTTCACCGACACGTCGCTCACCGAGAACACGCGCGTCTCGTATCCCTTGCCGTACATTCGCAACCACGCCCCCGGCGGCCGCGGCGGACACCCCAGGAACGTGGTCCTGCTCACGGCGGACGCGTTCGGCGTGCTCCCGCCCATCGCCCGCCTAACGCGGGACCAGGCGCTCTACTATTTCCTATCGGGTTACACGGCCAAGGTCGCCGGCACCGAGCGCGGCGTCACCGAGCCGCAAGCCACGTTCAGCGCGTGTTTCGGCGCCGTCTTCCTCGTCTGGCCGCCCACCAAGTACGCCGAGATGCTCGGCGCGCGCCTCGACCAACACCAGTCGCGCGTGTGGCTCGTCAATACCGGGTGGAGCGGCGGCCCCTTCGGCGTCGGCTCGCGGATGAAGTTAGGCTATACGCGCGCGATGGTCCGCGCGGCGCTGTCGGGCGAGCTCGACTCCGTCCCGATGGTCACCGATCCGATGTTCGGTCTCGCCGTCCCCCAGGCCGTGCGCGGCGTACCGTCCGAGGTCATGACCCCGCGCCGCACCTGGGCCGATCCCGCCGCGTACGATGCACAGGCCAAGAAACTGGCCGCGATGTTCGCCAAGAACTTCGAGCAGTTCGCGAGCTCGGTATCCGACGGCGTCCGCGGCGCAGGTCCCAAAGGTACATGATCGACGTGTGACGTCGATCCGCGATCCGCTCTGGAACACCATCGTTCTCGATGACGTCGCGCGCCGACTCATCGACACGGCGGTGTTCCAGCGGCTCCGCTACGTTAGGCAGTTGGGCCTCGCCCACCTCGTCTATCCCGGCGCCACCCACACCCGCTTCGAGCACGCGTTAGGCGCGTATCACCTCGCGCGTCGCACGATCGCCGTCTTGGGCGACCGCCGCGAGCTCGACGGCGTCGTCGACGCCACGGAGCGTGCCGTCGTCATCGCCGCCGCGCTGCTCCACGACGTCGGACACCATCCCTTCTCCCACGCGCTCGAGGAGATCGGCGCCCAACACCACGAAGAAGCCGCCCGTCCGCTCATCACGACAGGCGCGGTGGCGAACGAGCTGCGCGCGTCCATCGCGCCCGATGCGCCGGAACGCGTGTACGCCCTCATTCGCGGCCAGAGCACGAGCCCCCTGCAAGGCCTCATCTCCGGCTCGCTCGACCTCGACAAGATCGAGTACTTGAAGCGCGACGCCTTCATGTGCGGCGTGCCGTACGGCGAGATCGACGTCGATCGCCTCATCAACGCGCTCACCGTCATTCACGCCGCGCCGGACACGCCATCTGGCCGCACGACGATCGGCGTCCTCGAGAAAGGACTGTCCGCGCTCGAGTCGCTGCTCTTCGCCAAGTATCAGATGTACCGGAACGTGTACTGGCACCACGCCGTCCGCAGCGCCACCGCGATGTACAAGCGTCTGGTCGACGACGCGATCCGCGATCGCGCCCTCGACGAAAGCGAGTTGTCATCCCTCACCGACGAAGGGCTCTTGCACGTGCTGGAGGAAACCGGAAGCCCGCCGCTCCTCGACGCGCTGCGCAATCGCCTCCTCTACAAGCGTGCCTTCGAGTGTGCAGCCGGTGATCTGCCCGACGGCACGGGCGACTGGATCGCGGCCGATCTCGAGCGCGTGCGCACCACGGAAGACCGACTGGCGCGCGATCTCGATCTCGCGCCCGGAGAGCTGCTGTTGGACTTCCCGGAAAAGCCGCAAATGTTGGGTCTCGACCTCCCCGTGCGGCTGCGCGGCGGCCGCGTGCGTCGCCTCACGCGCGAAGGCCTGCCGGGTTCCATCAACTTGCCCGCGTTGTCCGATGAGCTCTACCGGTCGGCGCGCGTCTTGCGGGTGTTCGTGGCCCGGCCCGTACAGTTAGGCAACGACCGCCTGCGCGCGGTACTCGGCTAGTTCACGGTTCGCGCGTGCGGTCCGTGCCGCGCGCTTCCGCCAGCTTCCGCGCGATGCCACGGTAGAACGCCGCATCCTCGCCCCGGCGCTGCTCGTCCAGCGAGAGCGCCGCCAGTTCCAACGCATAGAGGATGTTGCCGAGGTAGAGCTCCGCGAGTGAGCCGACCGTGGAGTCCGGCATGTCAGGCGCCGCTGCGGCCGTCCGTTGCCGGCGCGCCCGGCGCACCGGCTGCTTCGTCTAACGCAACGATGCGCACGACGATCGCCGTGATGTTGTCCAACCCGCCACGCCCGTTCGCTTCGGCGATCAACGCGTCCACCACCCGCTGCGCGGTGGCGCGCGACTGGAGGAGTTGTTGCAGCCGCCGGTCGTCTACCATCCCCGTTAGGCCGTCGCTCGCCACGAGGAACGTGTCGCCGCGCCGCACGTCGCCCGCGTAGAGGTCGGGCTGCACCTCGGTGTTGGCGCCAACGCAGCGCGTGATCACGTTGCTGTAGGGATGATATCGCGCCTGCTCGGGCGTCAGCACGCCCGCGTCGACTTGCTCCTGCACGTACGAATGATCCTTCGTGATCTGCTTGAGCGCCCCGTCGCGGAGCATGTACACCCGCGAATCGCCCACGTGTCCGATCAGGTACTGCGAATCGTGCAGCAACAACACGCACACCGTCGTGCCCATCCCCTGCTTGTCTACTTCCGTGAGTGTGCGCTGATAGATCGCCAGGTTCGCGCGCTGCAACGATTGCTGGACCCGCTCGCGCGCGAGCGCATCCGCGAGGTCGCCCGCATCACGCAGCTCGTCCGACAAAATGCGCACAGCCATGTCACTCGCCACTTCGCCCGCGGCGTGCCCACCCATCCCGTCAGCGACGACGAACAGCCCGTGCGGGAGGTCCGAGAAAAAACTATCCTCGTTCCCCGTGCGGATCATACCGGTATGAGTGCCCTGACCTACCTCGAGCTGCACGCGTGCCCCATCAACGTAAGAGGAGAACTACGGCAATCGCCGCCGCCGCGATCACCACGATCCAGAACAGCAGCGACGGCCGCCGACGCCGGAGAGGCTCCTCGCGCCCTCCGGCGACACCGACCTCTCTCTCGTGCCCCATCCTCGATTCGCCATCCCCAGCCCCAGCACTCGTCCTCGAAGTGCCCTCGGCACGTCCCGCACCAGCCGACGCCAGCAATCGCGCCCGCTCCTCCGGCGTCAGCGCCGCGATCGCGCGCGTCTGTCCCGCGCCAGCCCCAGCATCATGCGCCGAAGCACCCGCTGCTAACGCGTCCGGCGCGCCACTCGCACCCGCATCGGCGCCCGTTGCCCTAAAGATGAACTTGATTCCACCAACGCGCAGGTCCGGCGCGCCCTCAAGCCTCGCCTCACCAAGTATGCGGCGACCACCCACGTACGTCCCGTTGGTCGAACCCATGTCGACCACATACCAACCATCGTCCCGACTCTGCAACTTGGCGTGCGAGTCGGACACGCTTTCGTCGGCCAATACCACGTCGTTATGTGTGCCGCGTCCTAGGTGCGTCAGCGGCGAGCGAATTTCGAACGACCGACCCTGCAGCACCCCCGTACTCTTTACGTCCAACGTCGCGAGCACCGGCCGCGCCGGAGCCGCATCGGCGTGAAAGCGAAATTCCTCCCCTCCCACCTTGATGACATCGCCGCGCACGAGGCGCGATGATGATGCTACACGGTCACCGTTCACCGACAGGCCATTCGCGCTCATGTCCGTGATCGCGTAGCCATCGGCGCCAACCGTGATCACCGCGTGCTTGCGCGACACTTCGCCCGTCGGAACCACCACGTCACACGTCGGATCCCGGCCGAGTACCAGCCCCGAGTCCGGCACCACATACTCGCGTCCGTCCACCAGCGACACCAGTCGTCCTCCCGTCGCCGATCGACTTCCCACAGCCGCGCCAGTTGCCGCCTTCTGCACACCAGCCGTCCGAGAAGCCGGTTCCGGCCTCTTTACGGCTGTGACAAATCTCGTGTTTCCACCTTTACGGTCGTCCCCGAAAAACAGTTCGGTCGACCCGATTTCGATCTTGTCCCCATGTATAAGCGGGGTTGGCTCCGCTCCTAGGTGCACGCCATTCACCCGCACCTCCGACTCACCGGCGCGATGGATCGCGATGCTGCCGTCCGGGTCCACTACGATCACCGCAGCCATTTGCTGAACGCCGTCCGGACCCGACGGTACCGGCACCCTCGCCTCCGCGACGCTCCCGATCCCATTTTCCCCCGGCACGAGCGGGTGCTGGCGATCACCAACTTGGACGTAAGCCATTCAGTAGCTGGAGAGTATCACGGGAGGGAACATCGATCACCGAGCGGCTCCTGTTGTCGTCGCTTACCCCGGGCCCAACTCGGCTGATCGAAACTATTTCGAGCCAACCAAGCAGGCAAGCCGCCGCGACTGATAGATTATCCACAGCACATGCGCGCGCTGATGATCGCACCGAACCGGTCGAGCGGTTCGCCCTACACACACTTGCTGGTGTCGACGTGGGCATTCTGATTTGGCTCCTCGTCGGAATCGTTTCCGGAGCCGTCGCCATCTCGTTGGTTCCGGGCGACGACCGCGGCGGCACGCTCCTCACCATGGCGGCCGGCGCAGCGGGCGCGCTCGTCGGTGGATGGATCGGCAATCTGCTCGCGGGTCGCACCGACGTCGGCCTCTCGCTTTGGAGTCTCATCCTCGCCATTGCCGGAGCCGTCACAGCCGTCGGCGCCTATCGCTCGCTAGCTCGACACGCGCGATGACCCTCTCGTCTCGGTGTCCGCGGACATGAAGTCGCAGATCACCGTTCGCGGCGCGCGCCAGCACAACCTCAAGGGATTCGATCTCGAGATCCCGCGGCGCGCGATTACCGTCGTGACCGGTCCATCCGGCTCGGGAAAGTCGTCGCTCGCCTTCGACACGATCTACGCCGAGGGGCAGCGCCGCTACGTCGAATCATTGTCCGCCTACGCGCGGCAATTCCTCGAGCGGATGGAGAAGCCTAACGTCGACTTCATCGACGGCCTGTCGCCCGCGGTCGCCATCGAGCAGAAGAACCCGACCAAGACGTCGCGCTCCACCGTCGGCACCGCCACCGAGATCTACGACTATCTGCGCCTGCTCTGGGCGCGCATCGGCCGCACGTTCTGTTCCGTTTGCGGACGCGAGGTCCGGCCGTCCACGGTCCAGACCGTCACCGATACGATTCTCGCGCTCCCGTTCGGATCGCGCTTCTCGATTGCGTTCCCACTCGTCGTGAGCGAACACGTCGATCACGACATGATCGTCGCCGGACTTCGCGAGCAGGGATTCCTCCGCGTCGTCGCGGATGGCGTCTTATGTCACCTCGATAACGTTGCGTCGCAGTCGCCCGCGACGATCGATCTCTCGGCCGCGCGCACGTTGCTCGTCGTTGTCGATCGCCTCGTCGTCGATCCCGGCGCGGCGCAACGCATCGCCGATGCCGTCGGCACTGCGTTCACCGAGGGTGACGGCGAGTGCTACGTGCTCCTCTCGACCGGCGACGACACCGCATCGGCGCTCAAGTTCACGACACGGTTCGAGTGCCCATACGACGGAACCCGCGCGCCGGGGCCCACGCCGCAACTGTTCTCGTTCAACAGCCCGCGCGGCGCCTGTCCAACGTGCAACGGCTTCGGCGCGACGCTCGAGTACGACATCGCGCTCATCGTGCCGCATTCCGAACGCTCGCTGCGCGAGGGTGCGATCGATCCGTGGACCAAACCGCGCTACGACGGCCGGCGCCGCGCGTTAGTCGAGTTCGCCAAACGCCATCGCATCGATGCCGACGCGCCATGGGCGAGTCTCACGCCCGATCAGCATCGACTCCTGCTCGAGGCGCGCGAGCGCGGCTACAAAGGCATCTTCCCGTTCCTCAAGGACCTCGAGTCCAAGCGCTACAAGCAGTACATCCGCGTCTTCCTTCGCCAATACCAAACCGCGCGCGAGTGTCACGCATGTCACGGCACGCGCCTCCAGCCCGAGGCGCTGCACGTCCGCATTGCGGGACAGAACATCGCGCAAGTGAGCGCGCTGCCGGTGGACGAGCTGTGCACGTGGCTCGCCGAACTCTCGCTCTCCGATTTCGATCGACAAGTTGCCGACAACGTGCTCGCCGAGGCGAACGCGCGCGCGCACTTTCTCGTCGACGTCGGACTCGGCTACCTCTCGTTGGACCGGCCGGCGCGCACGCTGTCGGGGGGCGAAGCCCAACGCATCGCGCTCGCGAACTCGCTTGGCTCGCGCCTCGTCGATGCGTTGTACGTCCTCGACGAGCCGTCGATCGGACTGCACCCGCGCGACGTCGGTCGCCTGCTCGTGCTCTTGGCGCGACTCCGCGACGCCGGCAACACCGTCATCGTCGTCGAGCACGACCTCGAGGCCATTCGCGCCGCCGACTACATGGTCGAGCTCGGGCCGGCGAGCGGCGACCGCGGCGGACAGGTGGTCTTCGCCGGCCCCGTCTCGCGCGCCGGCACGAGTCCGCTCACGGGCGGCTATCTCACCGGGACGCGCGCCATCCCCGTGCCGCGCGAGCGTCGTCCGTTAGGCCCGAAGTGGATCGGACTCGCCGGCGCGCGCGAGCACAACCTCCGCGGCGTGTCCGCGCGCTTCCCGTTAGGCGCGCTCACGCTGGTCACCGGCGTGTCCGGCAGCGGCAAGAGCACACTCGTCCACGACGTGCTCTACCGCGCCCTCGAAGCGCGGCTCCACGGCGAGGACAGCGCCAAGCGCCACCTGGGAGAGCGCGCCGGCGACCTCGACTCGCTCACCGGCTGGGAGGCGCTCGCCGACGTCGTCCTCGTCGACCAGAGCCCGATCGGCAAGTCGCCCCGCTCGAACCCCGTCACGTACGTCAAAGCCTTCGACGAGATCCGCCGCATCTTCGCCGATCAGCCGCTCGCCAGAAAACGCCGCTACACCCCCGGCACGTTCAGCTTCAACGTGCGTGGTGGCCGCTGTGAAACGTGCGAGGGCGCCGGACACCTGCAGATCGAGATGGTCTTCATGGCCGACGTGTTTGTCCCGTGCGACGATTGCGGCGGCCGCCGCTTCAAGCCCGATGTCCTCGAGGTTCGCGTCAACGGCAAGAACGTCCACGACGTGCTCGAGCTCACGGTCGATGAAGCCATTCGCTTCTTTCCGCGCGAAGAAAAACTCGGTCAGGCGCTGTGGCAGTTGCAGCAAGTCGGACTCGGCTATCTGCGCTTGGGGCAGCCCGCGCCGACGCTGTCCGGCGGAGAGGCCCAACGCATCAAGATCGCGCGCGAGTTGACTAACGCTGGCCGCACCGGCGGGCGCAAGTTGTACATCATGGATGAGCCCACCACCGGCCTCCACCTCGACGACATCCGCAAACTGCACCGCGTGTTCGAGCGGCTGCTCGACACCGGCCACACGCTGGTCGTCATCGAGCACAACCTCGATGTCATCAAGCTCGCCGACTGGGTCATCGACTTGGGTCCCGAGGCCGGTGACCGTGGCGGCCGCGTCGTCGCCATGGGTCGCCCCGAAGACGTCGCGGCCGTCGATGAGTCGCACACCGGACGCTGGCTTCGCACCGTCCTTCCGGGCCGCACGCATCCTGCGATGTTGCAGCGTGAAGACGCGTCGCTGGCACACCACGCCGCGACCTGAGTGGACACACCGCCGCAGTTGACTTCGCCCTCGGCAAACGCGAGATTTTTTGTCTCGCACAAATGCGAGCGATTCCATGATCCCGAGTAGCTCAGGGGTAGAGCAGCCGGCTGTTAACCGGCGGGTCGGGGGTTCAAATCCCTCCTCGGGAGCTCGAGCATACAATGGCGCACCTCACGACGCGCCTTCTCCGAACGTGACAAAGGCCGCCTCGCAGGGCGGCCTTTGTCATCACGTCCAATGCGCCGTGGCGCAGGGAGGGAGGCGGACGCGAAAATCAGCGCACGATTCGACGCCCTGGCGCACCGTCGCGCAGAGCCGGAGTCGTCACTGCCGAACCGTTCGACGCCGCGCCGCTCGATACGACCAAATTGGCGTGCGTCGCTCCCGGAGTGGGAGGAATCTCGGTGGGTAGAACACCCATGCACGCAGCTGCGATCATGGGGAGCACGACGAACATCGCCGTACGAATGGTGCGAGGGACGCGCATGTCGACGCTCCTGAGCGGGAGTTGGTCGGCGGCCCGACTGGCGTGGCGCGATTCGCGCCGTAGCCTCGTAGCTTTGCGTCGCCGGCTTTCGCCGGGTTTGCCCTTGTCGCGACGGCCGTCCAGGCCGCGCGATCATGCCGCTTGGCACCACACCTGGGTGCTGCATTCGGGTGACGAGTGGGCACGACCTCCCGTTTCGGTTTTCGAGGTGCGCGACATCTCGACGTCACTCGTCGCCGAAAATATGTTTACAGTCCTTTTTACCGGAGCATCGTTCGCCCGCCGAACGAACGCATCCGACACTGCGCGCGCGAGCGCGGGGATACTCTCGACATGCCAGCGAAACGTGGCGCCCGCGGCGCCTCCACCGCGCCGTGGATCGGCGTGATCATGGGCAGCAAGAGCGACCTCGAGACGCTGCAACCCGCGGTCGACCTCCTAACGGAGTTGCAAATCCCCCATGAGGTGCGCATCGTTTCGGCGCATCGCACGCCCGACTGGATGGCTGAGTACGCCCGCACTGCCGAGACGCGCGGGTTGATGACGATCATCGCCGGCGCCGGCGGCGCCGCGCATTTGCCCGGCATGGTGGCCGCGCACACCGTGCTCCCCGTGTTAGGCGTCCCCGTTCCCGCCACGATGCTCAACGGCCTCGACGCGCTGCTGTCCATCGTGCAGATGCCCAGAGGCGTGCCCGTGGGCACGCTCGCCATCGGCAAGCCCGGCGCCGCCAACGCCGCGTTGCTCGCCGCCGCCATCGTGTCCGTCGCGCACCCGGACGTGCGCGAGCGCCTCCGCGCCTGGCGCGCCGCACGCACCCGCGAGGTCCGCGAACAGGACGCCGGCTCGTGACGGTGGTGCTGCCGGGCTCCACGTTGGGCATCCTGGGCGGTGGTCAGTTAGGCAGGATGGTGACCCTCGCCGCGCGGACCCTCGGCTACCACGTGATCGTGCTCGATCCGGATCCGCACTGCGCCGCCGGCGCCGTCGCCGACAGGGTGATCGCCGCCCGCTTCGACAATGCCGATGCCGCCGCCGAGCTCGCCCGCGCGTGTCAGGTCGTGACAGTCGAGATCGAGAAGATCGCCGTCGACGCGCTCGAGGCCGCGGCGCGCATCGTGCCCGTGCGCCCCGGCGCGCACGTGCTGCGCATGGTCCAGGATCGCGCCCGGCAAAAGGACTGGCTGCGCGATCACGGATTCCCCGTTGGGCCGTATTGGACCGCGCGCTCCGCCGCGGAGCTCGCCGCCGCAGCCCCGCATGCGGGTCCGGACGCCTTCGTCAAATCGTGCACCGGCGGTTACGACGGCCGCGGGCAGGTGCGTGTCGCCGGCGCCGCGCACGCCGCCGACGCGTGGCGTGAGTTAGGCGGCCGCCCGTGCGTGATCGAGCGCGCGCTGCCGCTCGAGCGCGAGATCTCCGTGCTCGTCGCGCGGCGACCGGGCGGGGAGACCGTCGTGTACGCGCCCGCGTGGAACCACCACCGTGACGGCGTGCTCGACTGGTCGGTGATTCCCGCGCCGGTGAGCGCCGACATCGCCGCGCGCGCCATCGCCCTCGGCTTGGGCATCGCGCAGGCGCTGGACGTGGTCGGCCTGCTCGCCACCGAAATGTTTGTGTTAGGCGACGGGACCATCACCGTCAACGAGCTCGCGCCGCGGCCGCACAACAGCTTCCACCACACCGAGCTCACCGTGGTCACCAGCCAGTTCGAGCAGGCCGTGCGCGCGGTCTGCGACCTGCCGCTCGGCGCGCCGGATGTCGTGAAGCCCGCGGCGATCGCGAATGTGTTCGGCGACCTCTGGGTGAACGGCGCCGAGCCTCGCTGGGACCTCGCCCTCGCCCTGCCGGACGTGCGCCTCCACCTCTACGGAAAGTCGCCACGCCCAGGCCGCAAGATGGGCCATCTCGGCGCCGTCGGCGACACGCCGGACGCCGCCGTCGCGCTGGTGGTCGAAGCACGCCGCCGCGTTCGCGAGGCCGCGCGCGTCCTCACGCCCCACGCCCATGCCGAAGGGATGCGCCTCGCCTAACTGGAACGACGCGCCGCCGGACCGATCAACCACCGCGCGGTCGCCCGGGCCACCACGCTGCCGTCGGCGTCGCGGATCACCGCCATGAAGTCGTGCTGCCGCTCTTCCGTCGCATCCACGGCCGGCGCCTGACACTCCGCCGTCAACGTCCCGCGTGCTTTCTTGAGATATTCGATCGAGAGATTCGTCACGATGCCGCGCGCGCCGTCGGGCAGCCCCACGATCATCGCCAGACCCGACGTCACCTCCGCCAGATTCATCAGCGCGACCGCGTGCACCGATCGCAGATGGTTGCGTACCGCTCGACGATCGCGCATCACGACCCGCGCGTAGCCGGGCCGCAGCTCCTCCACGCGCGGGTGAATGGTCCCGGTGTACGGCACCATGCCGCCCAAGATCGTGGCGAACATCCACTTCCCGCCGGGCTTTCCATTCAATTGCTCCCACAGCGTGCGCAGCCGTACGCCCGGCGAACGTGACATGCGAGCTCCGTTAGTGCGCCGCGTCCAGGAGACGCGATCCAATCACGCCGTACGCTTTGTCGAAATGATGGCCGCCCGGCATCGCGGCGACCGTCACACCATGGACCGTCGCGAGCGACGGACACGCGCTCTCGGATTCATCGGTGCCGTAGATGCACAACACGCGTGTGCCTGACGCCGCCAGCTTCTCCACCTCCGGCACGGTCGCCAGGTCGTCCTTCCGTTTTTTGTTCGAGATCAAATCGATCAGGTGGAACTTGAAATTTGCGTTGGGCGCGATACCCAGCAAGGCCACCAGACGTACCCGCGCCAGAAGGTCCGACGGCAAACGGGTCGCCAGAAACGGGAGCACGTCCGCGCCCCGGGAATAACCAACGAGTATGAGCGAGTCGGCCGCGAACCGGGCGAGATACCGACGGGCCACCAACGCGAGGTCCCGCGATGCGCCGTCCGGCGCTCGCCGCGCGGAGAAGTACGACCGCGAATCCAGACCGACCACCGCAATGCCGTGCGCCGCCAGCGAGTCCGACAACTCGCGATCGATAGCGGCCCACCCTCCGTCTCCCGAGAGCAGCACGGCCACGGTCCGAGACGGCGCGCCCCGGGCCGCTACTTCGTGTAGCGGCAGAGCGACCGTGTCGCGCCGCGCAACCGCCGACGCTGCCGGACGCGCGCTGCTCCCCGGCGCCGCGGCGACGAGCACCGCGACTAACGCAGCGAACCCCACGCCGATCCGCAGCCCGCGGCCCATGTCCGGCTCGTCACGCCGGCGGTCATTGCGTTAGACCGCCGGCCATCGCCCGGTCACGGGGACGCGTTGGGCGGAATGGTCAGCGTTACTTCATCGCCGGGCTGAACCGGGATCTCTTCCGTGACCGGAAGACGGTTCCCGGCGATCGGCCGCGCCAGGAAACGGACCTGCTGCGTTCCGCCGAGCACGTACCCTGGGATCTTCATCTTTGTCTTCCGCTCGCCGATCGCGCTGCCTAACCGTATCCGCTGCCCGCCGGACAGGACGTAGATGTCCATGTCCGAGAACGACTGATTGTCCACGGTCACGTACGCATCGGCTTGCGGTTCGTTTCCACCGGCCCGCGCGTGATGCGCGCACGCCGCCACCGACACCGCCAACCCGACGCCCATCACCAGCCGCCATGCGACTCGCACCGAAGCCTCCTTGCCCGTTAGGCCTGCTGCATCGCGCCGCGCGCAGGCGCCCACCCATTGGGCCCTGTCACGTACCAGCGTACCACTCGTATCCCCGATCGCTCCAATAGCCTCCGTTGCGCTCGGCCAAGAACTCGACGCGCGTCAGATACTTGGTACACTTGTACCCGAGCTTGATCGGCGAGTGCAGCCGCGCCGGCGCACCATGGCCGGGACCCAGGAGGTGCCCGTCCAACCCGTACGCAACCAACGTCTGCGGATGCAAAGCACTGGCCAGATCCCAACTTTCGTGATAGTCCGAGTCAAACGACGCAAAATCAACGTACTGTGCCTCGGCCTTCACCCCGGCCCGGCGCGCAAGCTCGCTCACGCGGACGCCCGTGTATTCGACCACCGCTGTCCATCCCTCGACACAGTAGTGGTTCACGCGTTGCGTCACCGACGGAAGCGCCTGCAGATCGGCTAACGTAAGACGGAACGGGTGCTCGACGAGCCCGGTGACCTCCATCGACCACGGTCCGCGCTCCGCCTCGCTCCACACCGGCACGCGGTCGGACACGAAGTACTTGGGATAGGCCGCGCCCGCGAGCACCGCAGTTCCGTAGTCCATGGACCGATGCCGGAACAGGGCGCGCTCCACCTTTTCGTTCCACCGCTCGGCCGACCGAAGCACCGGACGAGCCGACCGCGGTCCCTCGGAATCGCACGCCAGCAGCAGCGCCGATGTGAGTGAGAGCGCCGTCAGCTCGATGAACTGTCGACGCCTCACGGTTGCTGCTCTCCCCGTGCGTCCGGGTTGGTCGGCCGGCGCGGCGGCAGGAGATGCCAAAAGGGTCGCCCGTTCCGCTCCTCCGGCGACAGCCGCTCGTTGTAGTTCCCGGTGATCATCGAGGGCAAGGAGTAGGGATCGACACTGAAGATCATGAACACGTGCACGAACGCCAAGACGACCAGCGCCACCATCGCCAGAAAATGCCAGTACCGGGCCCACACGTACCCGCCTAACAAATCCGTGATCAGGCCTAACTGAACAGGTTTCCAGATGGCCAGACCCGTGATCACCGACACGATGCCCACCACTGGCAGCGCGAAGTACGTCGCCCGCTGCAGCGCGTTGTGCTTCCCTTGTCGCGGATGGTCGCGACGCGCAAACGCGTAGAACTTCATCATTTCCCAGGCGTCACGAACGTCGCCGCGGCGCGGAACCAGATCGCGCCATTCGCCGTGCAGGTAGATGAACCCGAGGTAGACGAGTCCGTTCAGCACCAACACCCACATCGCCGCGAAGTGCCAATTGCGCGCGCCAGCCAACCAGCCGCCCAATGTGAGCCACGCCGGAATTGCCTTGTGCGCGAACGGATAACAGCAAAACGTATCGCCGCGCCGTGCAAACGCCGGATACGCATTGAAGATGCGCAGACCGCTGGTCACCATGATCGTGAGCGCGATCGCGTTTACCCAGTGCGTGACGCGCACGATCCAGTGATGCCGTTTCACGTGCTTTTCGTCCACCGTGACGATCCTCCTTGCCCAACGTGCAGTGTACCCGGAGCCAACCTACGCCAACATCGCACGACATGAAAGCTGCCGCGTGTTCTCACCCACGTACACCGTGTATAGCGCACGATAGCGCCGATGCGGCTCGCCATCGCGCTCCGCGCTCCGACATTGCGTCATACACCGCTCGCCCGAGATGCGCACACCAACGAGCGAGTTCGCCATGCTCGCAGCCAGTCACCGATCGGGCCATATTTGGCCATGTCCGAGCCCGGTCTCCTCTCCGACCTGCTGGTTCTCTTCGCGCTGAGTGTCATTGCGGCACTCGCGTTCCATCGGCTCAGACTCCCGCCAATCGTCGGATTCCTCATCACCGGCGTCATCTCGGGCCCATATGGCTTCGGTCTCATTCGCAATGTGACCGACGTCGAGTCCCTCGCCGAGATCGGCGTCATCCTGCTGTTGTTCACCGTCGGACTCGAGTTCTCCCTGCAGCATCTCGCGCGCATCCGACGATTCTTGATCATTGGCGGCGCGGCGCAGGTTGGACTCACGATCGCCGTCACCGCGTGCCTGGCACGCCTTCTCGCCGTCGCGTGGCCGGTCGCCGTCTTCCTCGGCATGCTCGTCGCGTTGAGCAGCACGGCGATCACCCTTCGACTCTACGCCGAACGTGGTGAGCTCGACACCCCGTTCGGCAACGCCGCACTGGCGATCCTGATTTTTCAGGACCTCTGCGTCGTCCCCATGATGCTGCTCACCCCGGCGCTCGCCGGGGGTGGTCGCAGCGCAACTGCGCTCGCGGCGACCCTCCTCGAGGCTGTGCTGTTCATCGCGGCAACCGTCGTCGCCGCTCGGCTCGTCGTGCCGCGCATCCTCCACCTGGTCGCAGCCACGAGGCGGCGTGAGGTGTTCCTCCTCACCATCGTCCTCTTTTGCCTCGGAACCGCGTGGGCGTCGGCGCGCGTCGGATTGTCGCTTGCGTTAGGCGCGTTCATCGCCGGCATCGTCATCGCCGACTCGGAATATAGCCAGCAGGCGCTGAGCGACATGATTCCGCTCCGCGAGGTGTTCAACAGCCTGTTCTTCATTTCGATTGGCATGTTGTTCGACATTCGAACCGTGGCCCGTTCGCCGGTGCTGATTCTCTGCGCCATCCTTGCCGTGATCGCGGTGAAGTTTCTGGTGACATCCGGCACATCCCTCGCGCTCGGACAGTCCGTGCGTCCGGCCGTCGCCACCGGACTCGGTCTCGCGCAGATCGGCGAATTCTCTTTCGTGCTGTCGGCCGCGGGCATGTCCGCCGGTATCCTCGACGAACGACTCGACCAACTCTTCCTCGCCGTGGCGGTCGGAACGATGGCGCTCACGCCGTCGCTCATCGCGATCGCACCCGGCGCCGGCGCGTTGTTCGAGCGCCGAATCCCATCTCCATGGAGACGCCGGAATCCACAGGCCGCTCCCGGTCCCTCCACCGATTCACCGATCGCCGATCACGTGATCGTCGTCGGATTCGGCTTCAACGGCCGCAACCTCGCGCGCGTCCTTCGCGACGTCGGCATCGCGTATCGTGTGATCGACTCGAACGCCACCATCGCGCGCCAGGAGCGCCGCCGCGGCGAGCCCGTGCTCTACGGCGACGCCTCGAGCGCCGAGATCTTGCACCACGCAGGTATCGATCGCGCACGCGTGCTGGTGGTCGCCATCTCCGACATTGCCGCGACGCGCGCCACGGTCGCCGCGGCCAGGCGGCTCAATCCGCACATTTACGTGATTGTCCGCACGCGCTACATGCGCGAGATGCAGTCGTTGACTCAGTTAGGCAGCGGGGAGGTGATCCCGGAGGAATTCGAGACCGCCATCGAGGTGTTCACGCGCGTGTTGCGCCGGTATCTCGTTCCGCGCGATGTCATCGAACGCGAAGTGCGCCACGTTCGCGGTGAGTTCGACGACATGTTCCGCCCCTTGGCCGAGGCCGGCGCACGCGTCGAGGACCTCAGCCGGTTCCTCACCGACGTGACACTGGTCGTCATGCGCGTCGAACGCGGCGCCGCCGCGTCGGATGAGCCGTTGTCCGACGTGCGGTTTCGTGAACGAAGCGGAGCGACGGTGGTTGCCATTCAGCGGGACGGAGGCGGCCTCGTGGCGAGTCCGAGCGGCGACGAGATTCTCCGCGCGGGCGATACGGTGCTGTTGATGGGTCGTACCGATCAACTCGAGCGTGCTGCCACTCTGCTCCGCGGTCGCGGCGCCTCGTGAGCAGGACGGTCGCCATTCTGTATATTGCGACGTGCCACTGATCCCTCTCGTCGGCCATCACGCGCTGCGCCAGCAGCTCACCGACGCGATCGCGCGCGACAGCCTGCCGGCCAGCTTGCTGCTCCACGGTCCGCGCGGCGTCGGCAAACAGCGCCTCGCGCTTTGGTTAGGCCAGACCTTACTCTGCACAGGCCCGGACAACACTGCGCGCCCCTGTGGAGCGTGCGAGAACTGTCGCTTCGCCGGCCTCCTGGCCCATCCGGATCTGCGCTGGTTCTTCCCGCGGCCGCGCCTGGAATCGGATGCCAGCGCGTCAGACGTGCTCGACGACCTCGCAGAGGAGCTTGCGGCGCGTGCATCGGCCGAGGGACTGTATGCGCCGCCGTCGGGAACCGAAGGCATTTACGTCGCGAGCGTACGCACGCTCGTTCAGCTCGCGTCGCGAACGCCGGCTCTCGCTAAACGAAAGGTCTTCGTCGTCGGCGACGCCGAGCGCATGGTGCCGCAGGAGGGCGCGGAATTCGCCGCCAACGCATTCCTCAAACTCCTCGAGGAGCCTCCCGCCGACACTGCGATCATTCTGACTACGAGCGAGCCGGGCGCCCTGCTCCCGACGATTCGCTCACGCGTCGTCTCGGTCCGCGTCCCACTCCTGCCCGAGCGCGATGTGCGCGAGTTGATCGAGATGCCGAAATTCGCCGCGGCGCTCGACGACACCGATCTCCCGCGTTCGGTCAACGAGCGCGTGCGACTCGCAGCGGGTGCGCCTGGCACCCTACTCGGCGCCCAGTCCCGACGTGAGGCGATGTCGACCGCCGCGTCTCTCCTGCAGGCCGCGGACGGATCCGTGGCACCAGCGGACCGAGTGAAGGCAGTGATGAGTGTCGGCAACTCGAGGTCCCGAGGCCTGTTCACCGATGCCCTCGACGCGCTCACCACCATGTTGCGTGAGCGCGCGCGGGGCGCGTTGGGACGCGGGGATGCCGGCGCCGCCCTCGCTGCAGTGCGTTCGATCGACGCCGTTCAGGAAGCCCGTTTGCGCGCGAACGGAAATGTCAGTCCGCAGCTGCTCGCCTCGCACTTGGTGCGCGAACTGAGCGGCCGGCTCTCATGAAAGAGCTCTCACACGTGAACAGCGCGGGTGAAGCCAACATGGTAGACGTGAGTGGAAAGGCCGTCACCGAGCGTTTCGCCCGCGCCACGGGTTCTATCCGAATGAAGCCCGATACGCTCGCCGCCATTCAGCAAAACGCCCTGGTCAAGGGCGATGTGCTTGGTGTGGCAAGAATTGCCGGCATCTTGGCGGCCAAGCGAACGGCGGAGCTAATTCCGCTCTGCCACCCGATTTCCCTGTCGGACGTCCAGTTGACCCTTACCCTGGACGAATCCTTGCCTGGCGTCACGTGTGAGGCGACAACGCGGACAACGGGTCAAACAGGTGTCGAAATGGAAGCCATAACGGCTGTCGCGGTGAGTCTGACCACCGTCTATGACATGGCTAAATCGATAGATAGGGCCATGATCATCACCGACATCCGTTTATTAGAAAAGGACGGCGGCCGCTCGGGACATTGGGTGAACCCCTGACGGCACGTCCGTTGCCCTACCTGGGCGACTGAGCAGTTGTGGTTTGGTTGTACCCGTTCGCACATCTCCCACAGGAGAGACTCTAGTGCACGGCAGACAGCAGAGTTACGTCCATCGCGGTGACCGAGTGCGCCGCAACGAGCGGATAAAGAAGCTCCTTCTCGTTGCCGGTTTGGCGGTGTCGGTTGCCTTGATCCCTCATGAACGGCCGCGCCCTGCCGAGGCGTCCGCGTTTTCGGCCTTTTCCTTTGGTAGCCGCGACACCAAGGATCTCCGGTCGCAGTTGGACGCAACCCAAGGAGAGCTCGAGTTGGCGCAAGCTCGCCTCGAGCGCGCCAACGCCATTCTTGGATATTCGGCCAAGTACAGGGTGGATGCCAGTTTGGCTGGAGACGTCTACGACATCGCCCAGGCCGAAGGCATCGATGCCGACCTTGGCTTCCGTGTCGTCCACGTCGAGAGCGAGTTCAACCCGCATGCAGTGAGCAGCGTCGGCGCCATTGGCCTTACGCAGCTCATGCCGTCTACGGCGCGCTGGTTCGATCATTCGATCACCAAGGAAAAGCTCTTCGACCCGCGCACCAATTTGCGTTTGGGCTTCCGCTATCTCCGTTCGTTGATCAACGACTACCATGGCGACTTGAGGCTCGCGCTGCTGGTGTACAATCGCGGCCCTCAGGCGGTCGAGACGCTCCGCTCGTTAGGCGTTGATCCGCGCAATGGCTACGACCAGTTGGTCATGAAGGGGTACGCCGGCAACGGACTCGTCAACTGAACCAGGTGTTCGGTACGAACGAACGGGGAAGCGCTTTCGCGCTTCCCCGTTTTTCGTTTGCGTTGCCCGGCAATAAGCGCTACTGCGAACGATTCCCAGACTGCGCGACCTTCTCGCGCGACGCCGTGCTGTGCGCAGCGCGCACGGTTGACTTGTGCGAAGGACGGCGGCTGGAGCCTTTCACTAACAGCACTTCGCCCGGGAAAATGATGCTCTTGCGCAGCCCGTTGAGCCGCATGAGCGATTTCACCGTGGTGCGATAGTGCTTCGCGATCAAGCCAAGTGACTCGCCTTTTCGCACCACATGGGTCATCGACCGGCCCGACGATCCATAGCGCTCGATCGACGGATCCGGCACGTCGCGCGCGGCCGCCACCACCGTCGCTGCCGGGAACAGCACCGTCTCTCCCGTCGCGACGCGCCCATGTCGACTCGACTTGAGTTTAGGATTGTACCACTCGAGTTGCTTCACCGAGACACCGGCGCGTTGCGCCAATCGCACCATCGTATCGCCGCGTCGCGACTCCGCACGCTTGTACGCCGTGCGCTCGCCGGCCGGCAGCGTCGCGAACGACGAATCGAAGGCGCCCACTGTGCCTAACGGAATACGCACGGTGAACGAATCGTGCGGCGGCGTCATGCCACGCAGAATGTCGGGGTTGAGATCGAGAATCGATGCCGTCGTCGCGTGTGCCGCTTTCGCGACCGCGGCCAAGGGCGTAGCCGGACCCACGCGCACCGAGTCGTAAACGTACTCGGAGTCGTACCTAATGTCGAAGCCGTAGCGCCTCGGGTCCTTCGCGATGAGCGCCGCCGCGATCAACTTGGGCACATAGTCGCGCGTCTCGGCACGCAAATAGTCTTTCTCCGCCAGCGCGAAGAACGCCTCGTCTCCGCTCTGGCCTTCGAGCTCGTCGGCGTAGCGCGACAGGCCACGCGCCACACGACCGGGCCCGCCGTCGTATGCGGCCGCGGCCAGATACAACGAGCCGAATTGCTCGTTCAGCCAACCGAGAAACTTGATCGCGGCATCGGTCGAGCGAACGGGGTCGCGTCGCTCATCCACCCACCAATCCACGCGCAGTCCGGTACCGCGAGCCGTACTCGCCATCAGTTGCCAGAGTCCGACTGCCGCAGCGCTCGAATAGGCGTGCGGATCGTAGCCGCTCTCGATCAGGGCCAGATACGTCATGTCTTGCGGCAGACCAGCCGCCTTGAGCTTCGCACGAATCATTTTCTCGTAGCGGCCACCGCGCGCGAGCATGTCGCCAAATCGCTGGTGTGCGCCGTTCTGAAAACGATCCACGAAATACGCCACGCGGGTGCGCGTCTCGAACGAGTGGACATCGATGTCCCACTCGGGGGCGGAGTCCGCTGCCGCCGCGGAATCGGCCGTCATCGCCGGCACTTGTTGGGCGGACGTGTCGCCGAAAATCTGGAGCGCCTCGCCGGTCACCGCCGGCGCGGCCACCTTGCTCGTGTCACCCGTGCTGTCGGTGACAGCGCTGCGCGTCGCGGTATCCGAGGCACTCGCCGTGGCAGGAGTCGGCGCGACGGCAGGGTGCGAAGAATGACAGGCGGCCAACACGAGAGCGCCAAGCACGACCATCGCTCCGCGCGCTCTCGCTGTGTTCATGAAATCGATGGGCACTCGACGATCGGCAAGACTGTTGGACTCCTAACGCGTGGCGATGAAGTTGCCGAGTACGCGGTTCGTGGCGTTCAGTACGGCGACCACGGCACCTCGCACCGGGTCATCCTCGACCAAGCAGGAGCCAAGCAG
Organism: Gemmatimonadaceae bacterium; assembly: GCA_025449955.1. Taxonomy (GTDB): domain Bacteria; phylum Gemmatimonadota; class Gemmatimonadetes; order Gemmatimonadales; family Gemmatimonadaceae; genus JADGGM01. The sequence continues at coordinate 6,504 of JANWIK010000131.1, read as the reverse complement.
CTTCTGCGGGCCTTCGTGCCGATTCACGATGGATACGATGACGACGTTCGCATCGAACACGCGAACCGACTTCACGCCGATCAGCTCGAACGCGAGGCCGCCGTCGGAAAAACTCTCGATCGCGCGGAGACCGGCTTCGGCGGCAACCCGAAGGTCGACCGTGGGGCTCGACTGCCCGGAGGCAGTGCCGCGAACCTTCTGTCCTTCGACCCATTCGAGCTCGACTTCAGCCGAGCAGCGGCCGTCGCTAGCGCGCCGGAAGCGGAAGTCGGTAAACCGCAGCCGCTCCCGTTTGCCGTGAATCGGTGGAGAGTCCGCGTCGCTCTCGCTTTGGCTGTGCGTCATGTAGCGGATGGCAAGGGGTTGCCCCAAGGTGACCGGCGTGCTGGCAATACGCAATACGAGTCAACAGACCGAACGCAACCCACGGCTTCCCAGTGAGGTACGCGATCGTATATTCGGCCCATGCATTCACTCGTGCTCGCGTTAGCGCTGGCGTTGATTTACTCGCCGTCCGATTCTCTCTACCAAATCATCCGGGCGCGCATCGCTCAGGTGCCGGGAGCCGAGGTGGGTCTCGCTTTCAGACGCCTCGACGGCACCGATTCGCTGTACATCGAAGCCGACACCGAGTTCCACGCTGCGAGCACCATGAAGGTCCCGGTGATGATCGAGCTGTTCCGACAGATTGACGACCACACGCTGTCGCTCGACAAACAGATACCAGTCGAGAACCACTTCAGCTCGATCGTCGATAGCTCTGCATACACGCTGAATCCGGGCGACGATTCCGACAGCGCGATGTACAAGCTCATAGGCAGTCGCGTGTCCGTGCGGGACCTGATGGACCACATGATCGACCGCTCGAGCAACCTTGCCACCAACACGCTCATCGCGCTTGCCGGCGCCGATCGAACGACCGCCACAATGCGATCCCTTGGCGCTACCCACACGCACGTGCTACGCGGAGTCGAGGACGATAAAGCGTTCGAGCGCGGCATGAACAACAAGATCTCCGCTCGCGATCTCGCGACGATGCTGGACGCAATTGAGACCAATCGTGCCGCGTCCGCAGCAAGTTGCACGATGATGCGCGACATACTGCTTCATCAGGAGTTCAGCGCGGAGATACCGGCGGGATTGCCACCCGGCACTCCGGTCGCCCACAAGACCGGCTGGATCACCGGCCACCTGCACGATGCCGCCATCGTCTATCCGCGCAACGCGCCCGCGTACATCCTCGTCGTCCTAACGCGCGGCATTCCGGACCAAAACATCGCACGCGCGCTGATCGTCGACATCTCGCGCGACGTCTACCAGCACGTGGCCGCGTCATCCGCCGGCGCGGGAACGGATTCACACTAGTCCGACCTGGACCGGCGCCGCACCAACCTCCTGCCTGTAGCACGATTCGTTACAGCCCGCAACGATCTCTCGCAACAGAGTGTTGAGATGGCTGCGTAGGCAAATCACAAACCGCAGTGCCATAAGGACTTAACCGGGGCATGCCGGTTGCTAAACCGTGCTCCACCGGGAGCTCCTTCCTATCCGCGATTCAGAGGCGGACCGCATGCGGTTTGCTACTGCAGGCATTTCCATCTCCATACACGGGTCTCAGTCGTGACCTCACGCGAAACGCAGTTGCGTCGCGAGGCCCAGCCCCCGCACGGATATCCGGCTAGTCGGCCCGGCACACACGCGCAGGAAGCGCGAGAGCTCGTGACGCGCGCCCGCGATCACCAGCGGCGCGGAAGGGTCGCAGAAGCGGCAGTGGCGTTCGACATGGCCCTCGCACTAATCGATGGCGCGCCGACCTCGCCGCTGCACGCCGACCTCCATCGGTGGCACGGTGTGCTTCTCTTTGACACCGGATCGACCAGCGAAGCCGAGGCGCTCTTCAGGCGCAGCCTCGAGACCGCACAGTTCATTCGCTATTCCATCGGCATCGCGCGGGCGCAAGCCGCGCTCGCACGCGTGGCACATCGCCGTGGCGATTTCGCGGCGGCGCGTCGCCAGTACGACGACGCCTCGCTCAACGCCGTCGCGTCCGGCGACCACGCACTCTTTGCGCGTGTCGAGCAGGACATCGGGACGCTTTCTTCGGTGATGGGCGACATCGAGGACGCAACGCAGCGATTCCGGCTGAGCATGCGCGCGCTGAGTGAGGCCGGGGACGACATCGGCGTCGCATGGGCGCTCGACAACATTGCGCGCCTGCGTGTCCAACGCGGCCGACTCGACGAGGCGCGCGGTGCCATCGCCGAAGCCCACGCGATCGCCGACCGATTAAGCGACGCATTTCTCAAGCAGCGGCTGTCGGCCACGTCGGCCGAAATCGCATTCGCGGCCGGCGAAACCGATGAGAGTGACACGGCCAGCGGCCGCGCGCTGAGCATCGCATCGAGTCGTGGCGATCGATTGGGACGCGCGCAGGCGCTGCGTCTCCGAGCGCGCATTGAAGCGCGCCGCGGTGCAACCGATCAAGCGGTCACATCACTCGACGGTGCACGCGCGCTTGCCGCGCAGAGCGAAGATCTGTTGCTGGGCGCCCGCGTGCTCGCCGAGTTCGGCGATGCGCTCGCGGCCAGAGGAGAGACGGAGCGCGCGCGCACGGCGTGGGAGCAAGCCCGCGCAGCGTACGCGCGACTCGGAATGCCGCCAGAATCCATGGCGGTCGCTAGGCGACTTTCACCGAGCAGTTGAACGAGACGGGCTACTAGCCTCAATCGTCGATTCATCGTGATGCCAACGTGCGCCGAGGCTGCATAGCGCACTGACCCTGACCCGATTCCCATGCCGGATTTTCCGTCCGACGATTCCTCGAGATCCAACGGCCCGCTCGCGTCCGCAAACGGGCGCGATGCAGCCGCGAAAGCATCGAACACAGCGCCGCCGCGAATCGTGCCGGCGTTAGGTGCGAGCTTTCCATCTGCGAGCTCTACCGACGGCGCCTCCAGACAGTCCGCACCGCTTGGCCTCGAGAGCATTGTCGGGTCGAGCTCCGCGCTGGGAGACGCACTCGATCGGGCGCGAAAAGTTGCCGGCAGCCGCCTTACTACGGTGCTCATTGTCGGCGAGACGGGTACGGGTAAGGAGTTGTTCGCGCGCGGAATCCACTACGCAGGTCCGACACGGGGTGAGCCGTTCGTGGCGGTCAACTGTGCAGCGATTCCGGAGACGTTGCTCGAATCCGAATTGTTTGGTCACGAGCGCGGTGCGTTCACGGACGCTCGCGCACAGAAGCGCGGCCTCATGGAGCTGGCGTCGACCGGCACCTTGTTCCTCGATGAGATCGGCGAGATGCCGCCGCGCCTACAGCCGAAGCTGCTCCGCGCGCTCGAAGAGCGACGCGTGCGTCGCTTGGGGGGCCTGCAGGAAATCGAGATCAGCTGTCGCATCATTGCGGCCGCGAACACGGCGCTGCACGACGCAGTCACGCGTTTGGAATTCCGCGAAGATCTCTACTACCGACTCAACGTGTTCCGGATCGCGCTGCCGCCGTTACGCGAGCGCGACGGAGACGTCGAGCTGTTGGCGCGCCACTTCCTGATTGATCTCGCGCGGCAACAGCAGCTCGAGCCGAAAACCCTGGAGGCCGATGCGGTCGCCGCGCTGCGCGCGCACACATGGCCCGGGAACATTCGCGAGCTCAAGAATGTAATCGAACATGCGGCCATATTGAGCGACGGCAGCGCGATCCACGCCGAGCACCTGATGATCCAGCAGCGCACGATGCTGCCGGCGACGAGAGCATCGGGTCCGGTTCGTGAGATTCGCATTCCGCCGGAAGGCAAGGCGCTCGATGCCATTGAGAAGGAAGCGGTGCAGATGACGCTGCAAATCACGCGTGGGAACCGCAGCGCCGCGTCGCGAATTCTTGGCATCTCGCGCCCAACGCTCGCGAGGAAGATGCGCGAGTACGGAATCCATCATCCGCCCGGAGCAGCCGGCGAGTGATGCCGGTGTGCGGGCGGTGTGGTGGAGAGGAGCGGTAACGATGAGCGCCAGCGGAACGAAGATCCTGCTCGTTGCGGAACACGAGCCGGGGGTGCCGGAGCTCATCCGTGCGTTGACCGAAGGTGGGTTGGCCGCGGTGGACGTCGTGCGCGCCATCGACGTGGCCGAGGGGCTTCGCCTGCTCTCCGATGCTCGATTCGACGCGATGCTCGTGTCACTCTCACCGAACGATCCGGCAGCGCTCGACGCCATCACACGCCTCCGCGACCACGCGACCGACGTCCCGATTGTCGCGCTCACGGGCACCGAAGACGACGCGCTCGCGGTACGGGCGATCAAAGCGGGCGCCCAAGAATGCATCGCCGGCATGCGGCCTAACGGCCCGATGCTGGTGCGCGCGATCCGGTACGCGATCGAGCGGCATCAGCTGCAGATGGCGCTGCGCGCCATGGCCTTGGTGGACGACCTGACGAGCCTCTACAATCGCCGCGGCTTTCAGACGCTGGCGCGCCAGCACATGAAGATGGCGGACCGCATGCGGAAGCGCGTCTCGCATATTTTTGTCGACCTGGACGGGCTCAAGGAGATCAACGACTCGCTCGGCCACCGCGAGGGCGATCTGGCGCTCATTGAAACGGCCGATCTGCTCAGAGAGACGTTCCGCGAATCGGACATCATCGCGCGTATCGGCGGCGACGAATTCGTGGTTCTGGCGCTCGAGACGGTAGGGCTGGCACAGGAGCATTGGGTGACGCGCTTGCAGGAGAATCTGACGCGGCGCAACGATCGGCCCGGCCGGCGGTACCGGTTGGCGCTGAGCATGGGGATCGCATACTACGATCCGGACTTTCCGTGTCCGTTGGACGACCTGCTCGACCGCGCGGACGCGCTCATGTACGAACAGAAGCGGACGAAGCGTCCGTCATCGCCTGGGGGGACGCCGGCGATGCCGACGCGCTACAGCGCGTCGGGATCGCGCGGCGTCGCGCCGCGGGCGGACTAACGGGGCGAGAGCCGCCCAACGGAAACGGGGCGCGGTGCGACTGCACCGCGCCCCGTTTGCGTTGGGCGGCGGGGGCTCAGCCCGCGATGATGATCAGATACTTGGACGCGGACCAGAACTGCGTCGGATCGGCGATGTGCAGCTCGCCGCTCGGCTTCCCGGCCGAGGTCACCGGCTGGTCGACGAACGACGGGTCCTGGCGCGACACGATCTTGTAGCCCTTGTCGGGATTCGGAATGGTGATCGTGGTGGTCGCGAACTTGTCGATCGCGGTGAAGACGGTCGGATCGAGCTTGCGCGCCGGGACGAGCGCCTTGTGTCCGAAGAACAGGAACTTGGAGCCTTCCTCCACGACGATGCCGCGCTTTTCGAGATCGTCCTTGGTGCCGACCACGTAGTACACGGTGTTGCTCTCGCGACGCAGCGTGTGCATGGTGTCGCTCACCGCGGCTTCACCGGCGGCGAGCTGCGTATTGGCGGTCGTGAGGCTGTCGACGCGCCCCGTTAGGACGAGGATGTCCTGCTTCTGCCGATCGACCATCGTCTGGAGCGACGTGATGGTCTCCTCGTACTGGGCCAGTTGTCCCTGGAGGGCGGTGTTGCTCGACGCGAGGCGGCGTACGCGGGCGCGGCTCGCGTTCAAGAGCGCCGTCACTTCCTTCACCTTGCCAAGGAGGTTCGCGCGATAGGCCGCCTTGGGATCTTTCGCCGAGTCGCCCTGCACGTCGAGCGGCACGTGCGACTTGAGGCCTTTGACGTGCGAGATCTCGCTGTCGATCGAATCGACGAGCTTGGTGGTTTCGGTGAATCCCTGCATGAGCGAGTCCTGCTGCGCGGCAACGCTGTGCGCCTGCGCGAGCTGCGTATTGAGCGCGTGAACCGAATCGACGGCAGTCGCGTGCCCGGCAGTTCCGAAACCGGACCGGTCGCACGCGGCGATGCAGAGGACACCCATCACGATGAAGACGCGTCGCATCTAGCACTCCCGATAGTGGTGAAGCCGCGGCCCGTCGTTGGGCAGCGGCGGCAGCGGAGACCGAGCAGCGAGCCTCGCAGTTTTTCTCTGCCCAACAATCTAAGGTCCACCTCCTGTGAGGTCGGTCACAAACACCGCTTGACGCGGGCGCCGCGGCCGGCGTGCGACCGCTCTTGCGCGCCGGACCAGTCAGGGATAGAGTGTTGGGGTAGACACTACTCAGAGACCACGCCCATGCCGCTCGTCAAAGGCACGCTCGATGTGTTGGTCCTCAAGACGCTGTCGTGGAGTCCAATGCACGCGTTCGAGATCGCGACGTGGTTGGAGGAGCGATCGGGCGGACGGCTGAGTGTGGAGGATGCCGCACTCATGCAGGCGCTGCACCGCATGGAAGAGCGCCAACTCCTCGAGGCGGAGTGGGGACTAACGGAGAAGGGGCGGCGTGCGCGGTACTACCGGTTGACGGCCGCGGGGCGTGCGCACTTGCGGGCCGAGACCAAGCGGCTCAGCGAATACGTGGACGTCCTGACGTCGGTGTTGAGCACCCGCACCGCCCACAGCTGAGGCG
>JANWIK010000130.1 GCA_025449955.1 Gemmatimonadaceae bacterium | reverse complement strand
TGCGGCAGTGAGCGGACCGCGCACGCGCGTGAAAACATCTAGATGCGTGCGCCGGTGACTTTGGATCTGCACCGACCGATCGTCGTCATCTCTCGCATCACTTTTGTTATCCCTCAAGCCCTTTTACCGAGGAGCTCACCGGCACGGCGCCAGTGGGATCGAACAGCTTAGATCCGGCCCGGGTGCGTCGGGCACCTAGGCAGCGACCTGATCGAGGCGCACATTGGATGAGGATTTTTCTGGCGAAGCTGAGTCCGTCACGCACGCGGAGGTTGGCATGCCACCAGCGCACAGTATTGTACGTGAAGGCGTGATAGCGGGCGTCATTGCGGCGACCGGTGTTGCGGTGTGGTTTCTCGTGGTCGACGTCGTCAGCGGGCACGGCGTGTTCTACACGCCTCAATTGTTAGGCGCGGCGATGTTCAGCGTGTTCGGCAACACGGCGGGGGACAGCCCGGTGTTGCACGTCGCGATCTACACGGTGTTCCACTATGCGGCGTTCATCGGATCGGGGCTCATCGCGTCGCGCGTGGTGCATCGCGCCGAGGAAGAGCCGTCCGTGCTGATCACGTTTACGCTGCTCTTCATCATCTTCGAGCTCGGCTTCTACGGCGTGGCGGCGACGTTGGCGGAGACGCACATGCGCGCGCTGGCGTGGTATCAGATTGCCGCCGGGAACGTGCTCGCGGCACTGCTCATGGGCATCTATTTGTACCGGACGCATCCCGCCTTACGGCAGGAGTTCGCGCACGCCATGGAAGGAGAGTAGGACTGCCGGGGACGCGCGCGCCAGCGCGCGTTTCCCTGTTACACCGTCACCGCGTCCTGCTCTTGATGCTCGAACTCCCGCACCCAGCGGAAGAAAGCGACCGACAGCACGGCGATGAACACGAATCCGCCCGGGATCCACATGATGAGACCGCCTAACTGCTGATCCTGGAGCGGCGACAGCGGCCACACGCGCGGTGCGCCGGCGTAGAGCGGGAAGAGCAGCGTGCTCGAGTACGTGATGACCATCGCGACTGCGGTCATCGGCAGCGACATCAAGAACAGGTACAGCATCTGCTTGGGATACGAGAGCCGCGGCAGCTCGGGCATCGTGCTCATCACCGGCCACCACATGATGGTGGACGCGACGAGAAAGCAGAGGTGCATCACGATGTGAAAGGGATGGTTCTCGAGCGCGTAGTTGTAGAGCGGCGGCAGATGCCAGACGACGATCGTGACGTTGAAAATTGCGAAGGCCGCCGGTCCGGTGGTGATGCGGCGCGCGATCGCGGCGACGATGCGGCTGCGGAGCGCGGGCCTGAGCATCCATCCCGGCGTGCCGGCTAAGAGCAGCGGCGTCACGACCATGGTGAGCACCAGATGCTGCACCATGTGCGCGCTGAACAGGTAGTCGTCGCTCAAGTCGTGGAGCGGTCCGTTCAGCGAGAAGAACAGCGTCGCGAGTCCCAACACGAAGGCCAGCGTCTGACCACTCGTTGGGCGGCGCGACGGATCGGCTGCGCGTGCCGGGGTCCGGCCGTCCTGCGGCACGGGATCCACTTCACCGGCGCGGGCGCGCCACGCGTACAGCCCGCCTAACGCGGCGATGCCGATGACGGTGCTCGGGTGCACGCTGAACGACGTCCAGGTGAACGTCGTGGCAGGGTGCAGCCAGGTGGCCATCGTCGTGAGCCTGTGTCCTACCGGCGCATCAGGTCGCGTGCAGCGACAGGTGGCCGAAGAGGAAGAGAAGAGAAATGATGACGATGATCGCGATCGACAGCGGACCGAGGAACAGTCCGCGGAAGATCTTTGCATCGTATTTGAGGTGCATGTAGAACATCACGACGATCGTGAACTTGATCACCGAGAGCGTGATCAGCGCGGGCGCGAACAACCGCGTGCCCTTCATCGGCGTGTAGTAGATCCACACCTCGGCCACCGTGAGCACGAACAGAATGAGTGCGACCCATCTGTACGTCTTCCACGTGGGGAAGTGCACTTCCTGGTGCGGCGGCGCGTGCGGCTCGTGAGCGTCCGACGCTGGAGCGTGCGAATGATCGGCGGTCATCGAGGCCTCGCTACTGGAGCAGGTACAAGAAGGTGAAGATCGCGACCCACACGACATCGACGAAGTGCCAATAGAGCGCCATCACGTCGACGTTCACCGCGTCGCGCGGACCCAGGCCGCGCTTCTTGTCGATGAAGTACATCGTGATGAGCCACAGCACCCCGGCCGTCACGTGTGCGCCGTGGAATCCCGTGGTGATGAAGAACGTCGAGCCGAACAGGTTGGTCGTGATCTTGAGCCCCTCGTGCACGAACGAGGTGAACTCGAACGCCTGGAAGCCGAGGAACGTCGCGCCTAACGCTGCCGTGGTGAGCAACCAGATCCGCGACCATTTGTGGTCGCTGCGCTCGACGGCCGCGTGTGCCAGCACCATCGCGAGCGACGACATCAGCAGCACGAACGTCGAGGTCGACGTGACCGGGATGTTGAGGATCGGATGGTAGACGTGACCCGTGCTCGGATCGGTCCACGGCGTGTGAGGGAACGGCCCGACGACCGACCGGCCTTTGTAGATCAAATACGTCGAGATGAGCGACGCGAAGAAGAAGCACTCCGAGCCAATGAACGCCCAGATCGCGATCTTCGTGTGCGGAAGACCGGTACTGGTGTAGTGGTGCTCGGCGTGATGTTCGGCGACGGCTGTGGCCAAGGTGGTTCTCCGGAACGATAGCGGTCAGTTGCTCGCGACGCGCGCGGATACGTGCGCGTGCGTCGTTGGCATCAATGCTCGGGCTCGAGTGGTGTGAGCACCCACGCGTACAGCGACACGATGAAGATGGCACCGCCCAGCAGAATGATCGGGATCTGGCGGTGCCAGATGAGTCCGACGAACGCCAGCGTCAATCCCATCGTGGCGAGGAGCGGCTTGATCGTCGGTGTCGGCATGTGAATGCCTAACTGCTCGGCCGTCTGGTACGTGGGCAGCGGCTGGTCGCCGCCGGCCGTGGGCACGGGCGGCGACAACGGCGTCGGACCCTGCTGCGGCCACATTGGATACCGCGACGTCACCGTCGGAATCTTGGCGTAGTTGTAGTCGGGCGGTGGCGACGGCATCGACCATTCAATGGTCGGCGCGTCCCACGGATTGTTGCCGGCCAGCGCGCCATGACCGCGGCTGCGGAGGAAGTTGTACAGGAAGATCGCGGTGGCGAAGGCGATGATGAACGCGCCGTACGTCGACAAGTGGTTGTCAAAGTCCCAACCCTGGTTCGCATCGTACGACCAGATGCGGCGCGGCATGCCATTCAACCCCGCGAAATGCATGGGGAAGAACGCGAGGTTCATTCCGATGAACGTCAGCCAGAAGTGCCACTTGCCGAGCGGCTCGCTCATCATGCGGCCGGTCATCTTCGGGAAGTAGTAGTAGACGCCGGCGAACAATCCCATCATCGAGCCGCCAAACAACACGTAATGGAAGTGGGCGACGATGAAATAGCTGTCCGTTTGCATGAGGTCCGACGGCGGCGACGAGTGCATGACGCCCGAAATGCCGCCGATGGTGAACAGACCCACCAAGCCAATGCCGAACAGCATCGGCGTCTTGAAGCTCAGGTTGCCGCCCCACATCGTGCCTAACCAGTTGAAGATCTTCACGCCCGTGGGGATGGCGATGAGCATCGTGGTGACGCTGAAGATCGAGTCGGCTACCGGTCCCATGCCGACGGCGAACATGTGGTGCGCCCACACGCCGAAGCCGAGGAAGGCGATGAGGATGAGCGAGTACACCATCACCGGGTATCCGAACAGTGGCTTGCGCGAGAACGTCGGCAGCACTTCGGACACCAAGCCGAACGCCGGCAAGATGAGGATGTACACCTCGGGGTGTCCGAACAACCAGAAGAGATGTTGCCAGAGGAGTGGATCCGCTCCGGCGGCAATCTCGTAGAAGTTGGTGCCGAAGAAGCGGTCGAACAGCAGGAACGTGACCGCGACCGTGATGATCGGGAAGGCGAGAATGATCAGGAACTGCGTGACGAACGCGGCCCACGTGAACACCGGCATGCGCATGAAGTGCATGCCCGGCGCGCGCATGTTGATGATCGTGGTGACGAAGTTGAATCCGGCGGCGAGCGAGGACAGTCCGAGGATCTGTAAGCCGATCACCCAGAAGTCCATGTTGACGCCGGGATTGAACTGGCGCGTGTTGAGCGGGGCGTACGCAAACCATCCGCCATCCGGCGCGGCGTGGATGAGCCACGACACGTTCATGAACACGCTGCCGGCGAGGAACACCCAATAGCTGAAGGCGTTCAAGCGCGGGAATGCGACGTCGCGCGCGCCGATCTGGAGTGGAATGAGCAGATTGAAGAACGCGGCCGACAACGGCATGATCGCCATGAAGATCATGGTGGTGCCGTGCATCGTGAAGAGCTGGTTGTACGTGTCGGCGGAGACGAGGCGTCCGTTAGGCCCGTAGAGCTGCGAGCGGATGAAGAGGGCTTCGATACCGCCGATCACGAACCACGCGATGGCCGTGTACATGTACAACTGGCCGATGCGTTTGTGGTCGGTGGTGGCGAGCCAGCTCCAAATGCCGCTTTCGTATTTGTGCGCTTTGCCCGTGACAGACGGCGCCGCGACTGTGGTTGCCATTCCGGGTCTCCGTTACTTCAAGGACGAGAGATACGCGGCCAGATCGGCGATCTGTTGATCGTCGAAGGCGCCCATGGCTTCGGGCAGGCCCTTGCCCATTGGCGGCATGATGCTGCCGGGCTTCATGAGCCGCGCGTCTTTGATCCACATGGTCAGGTGCTTCATGTCGTTGGGGTACAGCCCGGCGCCGATGGTGGTGCGGCTGCCGACGTGCGTCAGGTTAGGCCCGATGATACCGGGCGACACGCCCTGAATCGTGTGGCAGCCGATGCACGCCGCCGTCTTGAAGATCTGCGCGCCGCGGGCCGGATCGGCCTTGGCGATGGTGCTCTCATCGAAGTGCTCATCGGCCGGAAGCGGCGTGGCCGGGACGGTCCACGTGGGCAGTTGATCGCGGGGATACGTTGCCGTGTTCGTGTCGCTCGCGAGCGTCGCGGTTGCCGCGGGCGAGGGCGCCGGAGTCGCGCCTTTCTTGCTGGTGTCGGGCTGCGGTGTCGCGGCCGTCGCCGGGAACGCCGGGCCGGTCTGCTGATGCTTGACCCACGCCGCGAATTGCTCGGGGCTCACCGTGAACACGCGGAAGCGCATGTTCGAGTGCGACGTGCCGCAGTACTCGGCGCAGAAGCCGTTCCATGCGCCCGCGGAGTCGGGCGTGAACCACAAGTAGTTGGGCCGCTCTTTGTGCACCACGTCGCGCTTGCCGGCCAACTGCGGAATCCAAAAGGAATGGATCACGTCGTCGGTGCGCAGCGTGAAGCTCGCGGTACGACCTACCGGCAAATAGAGCTCGTTCGCCGTTGTGATCTTGTACTGCGGGTAGCGGAACTCCCACCACCATTGGTGGCCGATCACGTCGACCTGCAGCGACCCTGCAGCGGCCGCCGCTTGCGTCTCGAAGATCGTGCGGACGCTCGGCACGGCGATGACCGCGAGGATCACCGCTGGAATGAGCGTCCAGGTGATCTCGAGCGTCGTATTGCCGTGCGTTTGCTTGGGGGTCGTTGCGTTGGGCTTGCTGCGAAACTTGATGAGTGCCCAAATGAGCGCGCCCTCGACGAGGACGAAGACCAGTCCGCCCAGAATGAGCAGCAGGTACGTGAGGCGGTCCTCGGTGCGTCCGATCTCGGAGTGGGCGCCGAAGATCGTGTCTGGGAATCCGGCGCACGCTGCGAGGCCGAGGACGAACACCGGAGTCAGCGCGGCGTAAACGGTTCGGCGCGCGCGGTGAAAACCAGTCATCCCGAATCCTGATAAACGTTCGATGAGCAGACGCGTGGAAGGAGCGCGTCCGGGGCTATGCATTTGGCGCGGAAGGTATCGGCTCACACGGGGTAAATCAAGGCGAACGCTCGGCGCCGGCCATGCGTGCGGGATCGAGAATCTCCGCGAGCTGCTCTGTCGTGAGCAGCTTGGACTCGAGTACGACGTCCTTCACGCTGCGACCGCTCTCGAGCGCGGTGCGCGCCACCTGCGTCGCTGCTTCGTACCCGATCGCCGGCACGAGCGCCGTGACTACCCCTATGGAATGGTCGACGAACCAGCGCAGCCGCTGTTCGTTAGGCGTGATGCCTGTGACGCACCGCTCGCGCAGCACGACGCACGCGTTTCGCATCTCGGCCAGCGCGCTGAGGAGTCGGAACGCGATCACGGGCTCGAACACGTTGAGCTGCAGTTGGCCCGCTTCGGCGGCTATGGTGACGGTGACATCGCCGCCGATCACGTCGAAACACACCTGGTTCACGACCTCCGGAATGACCGGATTCACCTTGCCCGGCATGATCGACGAGCCGGGTTGCATGGGAGGCAAATTGATCTCGCCCAGCCCGGCGCGCGGACCCGAGCTGAGCAGCCGGAGATCGTTGCAGATCTTGGACAGCTTCACCGCGCACCGCTTGAGCACGCCCGAAAGTTGGACGAAGACGCCGGTATCGGCCGTGGCTTCGACCAGGTCGGGCGCGGTAATCAACGGTAAGCCGGTAATCGCGGCGAGGTGCGCACGCACGCGCTCGGCGTAGCCGGCCGGCGCGGTGATGCCGGTGCCGATGGCCGTCGCGCCCATGTTGATCTCGCGAAGCAGCCCCTGCGTCTCGGCCAACCGGTCGACGTCCTCCAGGATCGTGTGCCCGAACGCCGCGAACTCCTGCCCGAGGGTCATCGGCACCGCGTCCTGCAACTGCGTGCGACCCATCTTCAAGAGCGCGGCGAATTCGGTCCCCTTGTCGAGAAATGCGCCGGCGAGGTCGCGCATCGCGTCGCGCAGCTCCTCGATGCTGGCGTGCAGCGCGAGCTTGATCGACGTCGGATACACGTCATTCGTCGACTGCGAGAGGTTCACGTGCGTGTTGGGGTGCACGATCTCGTAGTCGCCGCGGCGGCGGCCGAGGAGCTCGAGCGCGCGATTGGCGATGACCTCGTTCGCATTCATGTTGGTCGACGTGCCGGCGCCGCCCTGGATCATGTCGACCAGGAAGTGCTCGTGGTGCCGGCCCGCGCGAATCTCGCGCGCGGCGACGACGATCGCATCGCGCAGATGCGGCGGCAGCAACCCCAAATCCGCGTTGGCGAGCGCGGCCGCTTCCTTCACGGCGGCGAGTGCGGCGATCAAGAGCGGAAACTCGCGCACCGGCACGCCGGTGATCGGAAAGTTCTCGAGCGCACGCAGCGTTTGAATGCCGTACATCGCATCGTCGGGCACGTCGCGTTCGCCCAACAGGTCGTGCTCGCGGCGGCGATGCCCATCGGTGAAGCCCAACATTCGGCCATGTCCGGCCAAGGTCGCGTCGGCGGAGCGCAGGCGCTGCGAGATGGACCGGGCGGCGCGCGCGACGAGCCGCGCGTAGAGCGCCGGCCGCTCGTGCAGAATCGCGCGCACGTCGAGCGTGTTCCAGAACACGATGGTGCAGGGCTCGAGCGTGCGCGCGCTGGTGCCGTGGGGCGCATCTTCCTCGAGCAAGACGCCTTCGCCCAGCGCTTCGCCTTCGCCTAACGTCGCCAGGCGAACGGCGCGGCCGTCGCCGCCTTTCTCGATGGCGACGCTGCCGCGCTCGATGAGCGCGAACACGCGGCGCGGGTCGCTCTCGCGAAAGATGTAGCGCTCGGCGTCGAACGACGCCGATGCTGCCGCGGCCGCGAGCGGCTGCATCTCTTCCTCGGAAAAGCCGTGGAAGAACGCGAAGCGTCTCAGGTCCGTCGCGCCCGCAGGTGTGGTCATGGTGACGCGGAAACTACTGCCGCGAAATGACCGGCGCCAACCGACGAGCTCGCCCGGCGGCGACCGGTTGCTTCGTGGAGTACCAACGCTCACATTCGCGGGCGTCGTCCTCTGCCTCCCACCTGGAGACGTGAACGTGTCGATATCACGCCGTGAATTCCTCGGCGCCGGCGCTACCGCCGCGGTCGGTGTGGCACTCGCCGGTCCGGCCCAGGCTGAATCGGTGATTGTGTCGGGCGTCTCTCCCGCGCTGCGCAGGTTGGCCGACAACCGGCCGGCCATCATCTCGAGCGCCAACGGCATTCGCGGCGTGGCCAAGGCGCGCGAGATGATGCTGAGCGGGGCTGATCCGCTGGACGCGGCGATCGCCGGCGTCAACATCCAGGAGCTCGATCCGAGCGATCACTCGGTGGGATTGGGCGGTCTGCCTAACGAAGACGGCGTGGTGCAGCTCGACGCCTCGTGCATGCACGGTCCGACGCGGCGCGCCGGTGCGGTGGGCGCGCTCGAAGACATCGCGACGCCGTCGCTCGTGGCCAAGGCGGTGATGGACTACACGGACCACATCTTTCTCGTTGGTGCCGGCGCGAAGCGGTTCGCGCTCGAGATGGGATTCAAGGAGCAGAACCTGCTCACCGACGAAGCCCGTCAGATATGGCTCAAGTGGAAGGCGAATCACGATTCCAACGACGCGTGGCTCGACCACGACGACGACGTGAAGATCGCCTTCACGCACGGCACCATCAACATGAACGCCGTCACGGCATCGGGCGACATCGGCAGCGTGACGACGACGAGCGGGATGTCGTACAAGATTCCCGGCCGCGTGGGCGACAGCGCGATCGTCGGCGCGGGACAGTACTGCGACAACGACGTCGGCGCCGCGGGGAGCACGGGCCGCGGCGAGGCGAACATCAAGATCGCCGGCGCGTTCTTCGTGGTCGAGCAGATGCGCGGCGGTGCGTCGCCGGAAGAGGCGTGTCTGCGCGCGTTGCAGCGCGCGATCCAGATGACCGAGTCCCGGTTGCTGGACGAGCGCAAGCGGCCGCGGTACGACTTGACGTATTACGCGATCGCCAAGGACGGCCGGTACGGCTCGGCGAACATCTACGAGCATCTGCAATTCGCGATCGCCGATGCGCGCGGCGCGCGGCTGGAGTCGTGCGCGTACCTGTTCACGGACAGCGAGCGGCCGCGCGGCGCGGTCCCGATGCACACGCTCACCCACTGACCGGTCGATGCCGAACTGTGGAGGAACGACGCGCGGCCGCCTGGCAGCCGCGCTCGCGGCGGCACTCGTCGCCATGGCGTGCGCCACGGCGCACCCGTCGCCGTCGGCCGGGATCCCGTCGGGCCCGCGGCTTCAGATCGCGTACGCGATCGCGATGCCCGACACGATCGGGCATCTGTACGAGATCCGCCTCGACGTGAGCGGATCGTTAGGCGATACGCTGCGCCTGCAGATGCCGGTGTGGTCGCCGGGCCGCTACGCGCGCATGGACTTCGCGCGCAACGTCCGCGACGAGTCGGTGCTGGATGGCGATGGCCACGCGCTGCGCTTCGACCGCGAGAACGGCTCGCTGTGGCGCATCTATCCGGGCGGCGCGAGCCGCGTCACGGTGCGGTACCGCGTGTTCGCCGACAATCTGTCGGGCACGTTCAGCGTGCTCGACACGGCGCACGCCAACTGGAACGGCGCGTCGCTGTTCATGTACGTCGTTGGGCACAAGCCGGACTCGGTGTCGCTGGCCATCACGCCGCCTAACGGATGGCACATCATCAACGGCGCGAGCACGACGCCGGACCAGCGGGAGTTCCGGTTCGCCAACTACGACGAGATGATCGACACGCCCACCGAGGTGGCCCGCCATTTCGACGTCGACAGCTTCACGGTGGACAACCGGCTCTATCGCGTCGTGGTGCACCACAACGGACCGCAGAACGGCTATCACGAGGGCTTCGTGCAAGCCGTGGAGCGAATCGTCCGCTACGAGAACACGGTGATCGCGCCGCCGCCGCTCACGATGTACACGTTCCTCTTCAACGTGGGATACGATGGCAGCGACGGCATGGAGCATCTCTACTCCACGCAGATCCAGACGCGCGCGCCGTGGACGGACTCGGCGGCGGTGATGTCGACGGTGGAAGACGCGGCGCACGAGTACTTCCACGTGTGGAACGTGAAGCGCATCCGTCCCCTGTTGCTCGGCCCCTTCGACTACTCGGCGGAGCGCTACGAGCCGAGTTTGTGGGTGGCCGAGGGATGGACGCAGTACTACGGCGAGATCGGGTTGCTGCGCGCGGGCTTGGTGAGCAAGGACGCGTATTATCGTACGTTAGGCGGCGTGATCACGGCCAACCTCGAGACGCCGGGGCGCAAGCAGGTGTCGGCGCGGATGGAGTCGTTCCTGGCGCCGTTCTGGGATGGCGCGGCGACGCCGATGCGCGTGGACGGCCGGGGAAGCTTCTTCTCCTACTACACCAAAGGCGAAGGGCTCGCGTTGATGCTCGATCTGGACATCCGCGCGCGGACGCACAACGCGCGCTCGCTGGACGATGTGCTGCGCGCGCTCAAGCGCCTGAGCTGGGACGCGCCTAACGCAAGCTACTATCTGCAAGGCCGCGGCTACACCGAGGACGACGTGGTGCGCGCCGCCAGCGAGGCGGCGGGCATGGATCTCACGCCCTGGTTCGACCGCTACGTGGGCGGCGTGGACGATCCGCCGTTCGCCGAGGCCCTCGCCGGAGCGGGGTTGCGTCTCGAATCGGTGGCCGGCCCGCACGGCACCGACTACGCCGTGGCCGAGGATCCGAACGCGACCCCCGACCAGCTCCGCGTTAGGCATGGGTGGCTCACCGGCACCGCCGGTCCCTGAGCCGGGGTCAGCTCCCACCCGCCGGCTTCGCGCCGGCCTTGAACGATTGGCCCGCGATCTTCTTCGAGATCGTCATGTAGACGCACACGTTGCCGTCCACGAGCTCGGCGATCTTGAGGTCGGCGGCGACGCTCGCCAAGGCATAGGCCTTGTCCCGCGGCAGGCCTAACTGTTCGCTCAACAAGTCGATCATCTGCTGGACGGCGACGCGCGTGGCCTGCGTCAAATCCTTGTCCATGCCCATCGTCATGAGATCGGTGGGCGTCTCGGCGCGCGGCCATTCGAAGTGCAGATCCTTGCGCACGATCACTTGGAGCCGGCCGGTGAGCGACGTCTCGATCGCCGTCTGGTCCACCTCGCCGTCGCCCTGGCCGGCGTGTCCGTCGCCGATCTCGAGCAACGCGCCCGGCGCGTGCACCGGGATGTACAGCGTGGTGCCCACCGTGAGCGACCGGTTGTCCATGTTCCCGGCGTGCGTCCCCGGCGGATTGCTCGAGAGACGTCCCGAATCCGGCGGCGGCGCGTCGCCGATGCTGCCGAAGAACGGATGCATCGGAATCTGAATCGTCGAGTCGACGGTCGCCATCATGTGCACCGTGTCGAGCGGGATGATCTGCGAATGGTGCGGCGGCGGCCCGCAGTTCTCGGGCAGGAAGCCGCCACAGCCGTTGTACGCGTACGCGATCGGGAACGAGATGCCTAAAATGCGCACCTCGAGCACATCGCCTGGCTCGGCGCCCTCGACGTAGATCGGCCCGGTGAGGATGTGTCCGCCGGGACCCTTGTCGGTGACTTTGGTCGTGATGTCGCGGAGCGACTGCTGCACTTCGTTAGGCGGAAGGCCGGCGCGCTCGAGGCCTTGCGGCGAGTTGGTGAGCAGCGTCTCCACTTCGACCGTGTCGCCCGACTGCACGCGCAACACCGGCTTGGCCGCCGCGCTGTAGTAGCCCCAGGCCACGGTCTCGGGCGTGGCCGCGAGGTGATGGAAGTGCGGCCGCGATTGCGCCGCGACTGCGGGCGCGAGTGAGGCCAGAAGCAGACCAACGGACAGGACGCGCATGTGAGCTCGCGGGTGGAGGAACCGCGAGGAAATTACGCGTCATCGCGCGCGCCTGCTACGTGGCGTGAAGGATCTCGAGCGTCTGTTGAACGACCACGCCGCTGCTGCGGCGTCGCACCGGCTCCGGCGGCAGCGTGATCTCGTCCAACCGGAAGACCGAGATCTTGGCGAGCAGCTTGCGCGACGCGTCGGCCAACGCGGCCGATGCCGCGGCAATTTCCTGCGCGCCCGCGCTCTGCTGCTCTGTGGACGCGGCGACCTGCTCCATCGCGGCGGCGAACGACTCCGTGCCGCGCGCCAGATGCTCGAGACGAATGGTGGCCTCGGCGACGAGCTCGCGCGATTGATTCGCCGCCTGCTCGATAGATCGTGTCCAACCCTCCGCGCCCGCGACGGCGCTCTCGACTTCGGCGAACGACGTGAGGGCTTGCTCGATGGCCGCGCGGACGCCGGCCACCGTCGAAGCCGTGCGCCGGCTCGACTCGCGGGACAGCTCCACTTTCTTGAGCAGGACCATCACCATGTCTTCAGTGCGCTCGGCCGCTTGATTGGAGTTGGCGGAGAGCTTTCGGATCTCGCTCGCCACGACGGCGAAGCCTTCGCCTTGCTGGCCGGCGCGGGCCGCTTCCATGGACGCGTTGAGCGCGAGCAGCTTCGACTGGCGCGCCATGCGGCGCACGAGCGTGACGAAGGAGCGGATCTGCTCGAACGCATCGACGAGGTCGGCGGCGGCAGTCGCGGACGACTCGGCTTCGGCGGCGAGGGTGCCTAACGCAGCCTCGCTCGCGTCGAGTCCCGCCCGGTTGGCGCGCGCGAGGGCGCGGAGCGCATCGTTGCGCTCCACGCCCTCGTGCGCGCCGGCCGAGAGCTGATCGGCGATCGACGACAGCGTCGTCGCATCGGCCGCGGTCCGCGCGATGGATTGCGCCATGTCCGCGGCCTGGCTGCTCAGCTCGCTCGACGTGTGCGCCATCTCGCCCGCGGCCGTGGACATCTGCTCGGTGCCCGCAGTGATCTCCGCCGACTGCGCCGCAGTCTGTTGGGCGGATTCGCGCAGAATGCGCACGAGGCGTCTGAGCTCCGCGATCATGCCGCCGGTGGCGCGGCCCAACCGACCGAGCTCGTCGTCTTCGCCGATCGGCGCAATGTCGACTGCCAGATCGCCGGCTGCCACACGCTCAGCCGCTTCGGCTAACAACGCCGCCGGTTCCGTGACGCGCCGCGACACATAGCGGCTCAAGTAGATGAGCGCGAGCTCGACGATGCCGAGCATCACCGCCGCGCCGAGCAGGATGAACGTCTCCGCGTCGCGCAACTTCTCGAGCGGCAAGCCGGCGAGCGTATTGCGCACCCAGTGATCGGTAACAAACGCGAGCACCGCCACGAGCGCCAACGCGAGCGTGCCGCCGCCGGCCACGATGCGGCGCTGCACGGATCGCACACTGCGGCCGAGTGCTATGGTGTCGGCGTCGACTGTCGCGCGCTTGTGTGCGATGTCCATGGGGCTAGATTTCTCGGCAGGCAGTACACTACGGGCGTTGCCTTCACACCGTGCCGCTGGACCATGCCCGTCCCTCGTCGGCGGCGAGACGCAACATGACTTCGTCGACACCCAACTCCACGGCGTCGAGCCAAGCGAGTTACGATCCGGGCGCCATCGAGCGCAAATGGCAGGAGCGCTGGCGCGCCGAAGGGACCAACTCGCCCAACTTGGACACCGCGGAGCGTCCGTTCTACCAACTGATGATGTTCCCGTACCCGTCTGCCGAGGGCCTGCACATCGGCAACGTGTTCGCGTTCACGGGCAACGACATCTATGGACGATTCCAGCGTCTCCAGGGACACACGGTGTTCGAGCCCATAGGGTTCGACGCGTTCGGCATCCACTCGGAGAACTACGCGCTCAAGGTCGGCATCCACCCCATGGAGCTGATCCCGCGCAACATCGAGAACTTCCGGCGCCAACTGCGCCGTGTCGGGCTCATGGTCGATTGGACGCACGAGCTGTCGACGACCGAGCCGGCCTACTACAAGTGGACGCAGTGGATTTTTCTCAAGCTGCTGGAGCGCGGGCTGGCGTATCGCGGCAAGGCGGCCGTGAACTGGTGTCCGTCGTGTAAGACGGTGCTGGCCAACGAGCAGGTTGTGAACGGGGCCTGCGAGCGGTGCGGTACGACGGTGGAGCAGCGGTTCCTGGAGCAATGGTTCTTCCGCATCACCGAGTACGCGCCGCGTCTCCTGGCCAATCTCGACTGGATCGATTGGTCGGACACCACCAAGACCGCCCAACGGAACTGGATCGGGAAATCCGAGGGGGCGAAAATCGAATTCGCGGTGGCGGGCTCCGATGCGTCGATCCGCGTTTTCACGACGCGTCCGGACACGATCTTCGGCGCCACGTACGTGGTGCTGGCTCCGGAGCATCCGTTAGTCGGCGCGGTGACGGCGGCGCCGCAGCGCGAGGCTGTACGCGCGTACGTCGAGCGCGCGTCCAGGCGCGATCTCGTGGCGCGCAAAGTCGGGGACCGCGAGAAGACGGGCGTGTTCACCGGCGGCTACGCGGTGAACCCCGCCACGGGCGCGCGGGTGCCGGTGTGGGTGGCCGACTACGTGCTCATGGAGTACGGCACAGGCGCGATCATGGCGGTGCCGGGACACGACGAGCGCGACTTTGCGTTCGCACGAAAGTTCGGGCTGCCGATCGTTCGCGTCGTGGCCGGGGCGGGCGAGGATGCGGCGACGCCGCTCGACGACGCCTACAGCGACAACGAGGACGGCCGCCTGGTGAACTCGCCGCCGTTCGACGGCCTGACGACCGCCGACGGCGCGGCGCGCATCGTCGCGTGGTTAGGCGAGCGCGGCGTTGCCAAAGCGACGGTCACGTACCGGCTGCACGACTGGACGATTTCGCGGCAGCGCTATTGGGGCCCGCCGATTCCGATCATCTACTGCGACACGTGCGGCATGCAGGCGGTCCCCGAGGAGGACCTGCCGGTGCTGCTGCCGCCGATCGCGGATTTCCGTCCGGATGACAGCGGCATCTCTCCGTTAGCACGTCACGAAGAGTGGTATCGCGTGCCGTGCCCGGAGTGCGGCAAGATGGCGCGCCGCGAGACCGACGTGTCCGACACGTTCCTCGACAGCGCGTGGTATTTCCTGCGCTATCCGAGCACCGAGTTCGACGATCGTCCGTTCGACGCCGAGCGCACGAAACGCTGGCTGCCGGTGACGACCTACATCGGCGGCAACGAGCACGCGGTGCTGCACCTGATGTACTCGCGGTTCATTACGATGGTGCTGCACGACATGGGCTATCTGGACTTCGAGGAGCCGTACAAGCGGTTCCGCGCGCACGGGCTGATCATCCGCGACGGCGCCAAGATGTCGAAGACCAAGGGCAACGTCGTGAACCCCGACGAGTACATCGACCGCTGGGGTGCGGACACGATTCGGCTGTACCTCATGTACACGGGCCCATTCGAGGAGGGCGGCGATTTTCGCGACAGCGGGATCTCCGGTATGAAGCGGTTCCTCGATCGCCTGTGGGCGTCGGTGCAGGAGATGCGCACCGACGGCGTGCCGGACGACGCGGTGATACGCAAGCTGCACCGCACCATCCGCAAGGTGACCGACGACACCGGTCGGTTAGGCTACAATACGGCGATCGCGGCGATGATGGAGTACATGAATGCGCTGCGCGCCGGCGAGCGCGTGCCGCATCGCGCCGAGGTCGAGCCGCTGGTGCAGCTCGTGGCGCCGTTCGCGCCGCACATTGCCGACGAGCTGTGGGAGCGGTTAGGCCACAGCGGAACCGTGTTCGCGTCGCGCTGGCCGGCGTTCGATCCGGCGCTGGCCACCGAGGACGACGTCGAGCTGGCGGTGCAGGTGAACGGGAAGCTGCGCGGCACGGTGCGCCTGGCGCGCGACGTCGCGCAGGATCAGGCGATGGCGGCCGCCCTCGCCGTGCCGTCGATTGCCAAGTTCGTGACCGGCGCGCCGCGCAAGGTGATCTTCGTCGCCGGACGGTTGCTCAACATCGTCGTCTAGCCGGCCCGCGTTAGGCGGGACCGCGCCGCGGGCTATTTGGCGCTGTCGAGCATCGAGCGGCGGCTCCCGAGCTCGGTGGTCAGGCGGCGGATCCCCGCGCGCGCCTCGTCGACCACCGGCCGCAACACCGAGTCGGGCGCCCGCCACACCTTGGTGACCCACGTGTAGGCGTCGAGCGCCTCGGCGCGCTTGCCTAACGCTTCGAGCAGGTGCGCCCGGAACAGCTCGGTGGGCACGCACAGCGGCGAGCCGAAGGCCACGTTGCGCGTCGGCAGCAGGCGCAGCGCTTCGGCGCGGCGGCCGCTGTCGGCGAGCAGCTGCGCCTGTGCGACGTGCGCCGCCGTGCAATCGACCGCCGCGCAGAGCGAGTCGGGAATGGCCGCCAACAGGCGCAGCGCCGCCAGCGAGTCGCGCCGAGCCAGCGCCAGATAGGCGGGCACCTCGCGCTCGCCTAACGCGATGAGGCTGGTGTCGCGCGCGGTGAGGCCCGTCTGCGCGACGCTCTCGAGCGCGGCCGCGGCGCGACGCAGGTTGCTCGAGTCGCGCGTCGCTCCCCACCACGGAATGGCGTACGCGAGCTGCGGCGAGCGACTGGATAACAGCGCCGCCGCCTGCGCAACCACGCTGTCGTTGGGGATGAGGCCCGCCAGCGCCGCATCGAACATGATGCCCGCCGGCCGCGCGTCACCGCCTTCGACCATCGCGCGATGCACGTGGCCGCGCATCCCGAGCTCGGTCACGAGTTGGAATCGCAGCGCGAGCGAATCGGCGGCCGATCCCGGCGGTTCGCGGCCCGGTGCGCTCATCAGTGTGAGTGCCTCGATGTCGCGCTCGGCGGAGTCGGGCCATTTGAAGAGCATGGCCTTGGCGAAGTACAGCTGCTGATACGTCGCCGCGCGCATCGCGCTGTCTCTCGCCGCCGGTCGGACATCCGCCTCGACCAGCGAGCGGACCAGTCGGACGGCCTCGGCTTCCGCGCCGATCGAATCGAGCGCGACATAGCCGCGGATGTAGCGCAGTGTGCGCGCTGTGTCGTCGAGTGCTAACGATTGCTCGATCGGGTGGATGTAGGCCGGGGCGAGCTGCGAGTCGGCGGCGATCGCGTGATCGAACGCGTCGATGATGTCGGCGCTGGTGAAATAGTGCCCCGGCACCGCGCCGAGGTGCTCGCGCAATTCGCCCGTGAGGTACCACACCTCGGGGTCGTTCGGATACCGGCGGAGCAGCGCGTTGTCCAACGCGATGAGCTGTCGGTAGGCCCTGGGCTCGCCCGATGCACCGACGAAGGCGACGATGAGGCTATCGCGGGGCGACAGCCCGTGATTGAAGCGGCTCGCGCGCACACGGTCGATCGCGCCTTGTTCGTCTTCGACGCCGCTTTTCCAGCCGCGCACGAAGCTGGCCCGGAGCCAGGCGAGCGCGAAGGTGCTGTCGGCGGTGAGGGCCCGGTCGTACGCCACCTCGGCCGAGTCCCAGTTGGACGCGCGGTACCATTGCTCGCCTTGCAAGTAGGCCTTGATGGCGGGCAGCGACGACGAGCCCAACGATCCGCCTAACGATATGGCGAGCCGCCGGACCCGGCCCAGCTCGCGCAACAGCCGCACGCTGATCGAGTCGCACAACCGGTCGATGTGCGAATTCGCATCCTGCGCTTCCACGTCGCCGATCGCTCGTCCCGTCGACACGTTGACGAGGGTCGCGTTGACGTGCACGGAGTCGGGACCCGATTGGGAGATGGAGCCGAACACCGCGAGGCCGGCGCCCGTCTTGCGGCCTAACGATACGGCCGAGCGGCGGTCGGCCCGTCCGGACCACTGGCGGATGACGATGGACGGCGCGACGGTCTTGAGCGGGCCGGCTCCGTCCAGGTTGCGCGACAAGACGTCCACCAGCCCCTCGTGCCACAATCCGAGCCCGTCATCGAGCACGTCGAACGGCGCCACGGCCACCACGTCGGGGTCGACGCGGGCCAGGTGATGCGTGCGCCAGTACCACGTGGTGGCGCTGCCTAACGCAACGATGACGCCGGCGGCGATGCCCAACACCACCGGCGTCAGCGCGCGCGGCCGGCGCGGCAGCGGACCGGCGCCCGCGAGCACGGCGTCGCGGAACGCGGCGGCGCTCTGGAACCGGTCCGCTGGATCCTTCGCCAGCGCCGTCGCGATGGCGCGCGCCAACGCCTCGGGCACGTCGGGTCGCACGGCGTGCAGGTCCGGCGGAATGTCGCGCAGATGCGCGGCCAGCACCGCTTGCGCCGTGGGCCCGGTGAACGGCGGCGCGCCCGCGAGCATCTCGTAGCCCACCACCGCCAGCGCGTAGATGTCGGCGCGCGCGTCGACGTTGGAGTCGCCCGACGCCTGCTCCGGCGCCATGTAGCCGGGCGTGCCCACGCCCAACCCCGTTCCCGTTAGGCGGCTCGTGCCCTGCGCGGTCACGAGGGCGCGCGCCACGCCGAAATCGGTGAGCGCCGCGTGGTCGCCTTCGAGCAGGATGTTCTCGGGCTTCACGTCGCGGTGCACCACGCCGCGATTGTTCGCGTACTCGAGCGCGTCGGCGATCTCTTGCAGAATCCGCACGGCATCCGCCACCGGCAGCTGCCGCTCGCGCGTCAAGAGATGGCGCAGCGACTCGCTCTCGGCGTAGGGCATCACGTAGTAGAGCAGGCTGTCACTCGCACCCGCGGTCAACACCGGCAGGATGTGCGGGTGCCGCAGATGCGCCGCCAACTCGATTTCTTGCTTGAACCGCGCCGCGCTCACCGCGCTCGCCTGCTCGGGCGGCAGCAGCTTCACCACCACACGCCGCTTCAATCGCTCCTCAGTGGCGAGAAAGACGCGGCTCATGCCGCCGCCACCGAGCTCGCGCTCTATGACGAACGCGTCACCGAGGGCCTGTTGAAGTTGGGCCTGGGATGAGTCCACGGACGCGACGGAACATGTGGAGGACGCGACAATATGAGGCGCGCGGTCGTGTCCTGAAAGAGCGCGGGATGGTCTACCGCTATTGCGGTTTCTTCGTGCAACGGATCATCGCATCGCGTGTGCCACCCACTCGCCCACATAGTAGCCCGTGACGGCAACACCGAGCCCGACGACGAACATGTCGAGGCCCGAGCGCAGCACGCTGCGTCCCGTGAATACCGAGCGCGCGGCGCCGACGAGAAAATGCGAGAGCATCGCGACAATGAACGACGCGACCATCGCGTCGATGCCCCGCAAGAACAGAAACGGAAAGACAGGGATGAATGCGCCAACCGCGGTCGCGAGTCCCGTCACCCACCCCTCGCGCAATGGTGACGCCGCCTGGTCGCCGATCTTGAGCTCCTCTTGCACCTGCTCGTCGAGCATGCGCTTGGGGTCGCTCATCACCGTGGTCGCCAGCTCTTGCGCCGCCGTGCGATCCATGCCCTTCGCTTCGTACATCAGCGCCAACTCGTCGCGCTCGACTTCGGGCATGAGCTCGACTTCGGTGCGCTCCATCGCGATCTCGTGCTCGTACACTTCCTGTTCGCTCTTCGCGGCCAGGTATCCGCTCGCACCCATCGACAGTGCATCGGCGATGAGTCCGGCGATTCCGGCCAGCACGACTGTTTCGTGGGCTTGTCGCGCCGTCGCGCCGATCATACCGGCGACGAGTCCGAAGTTGGCCGTGAGTCCGTCGTTGAATCCGTAGACCACGTTTCGCAGGAAGCCGCCCGACTCGGCGCGGTGCCATGGCTCGCCCGCGCGGCCTGCCATTTCGCCCAACGTGGTAGCGTGCTCTGCCGATTCGCGGGCGAGAAGCAGCGCTTCGCCTTTGCCGGCGCCGCCCGTAGGCAGCGAGCGGTGCATGGACAGATAGCCCCGCACTTCGCGTCCTTCCTCGGCCAGCAGCATGGGCAGAAGGAAGCGCGGACCGAACGTGCGCCCCAAGAGCGCGAGCAGTCGTGCCCGGGCCGACGGGACGAACGGTTTGGGCGCGCGGCCGGCGCGGGCGAGCAAGTCGGACCAGATCGTGACGTGACGGTCCTCGACGGCCGCGAGACGCCGATAGAGATCCTGTTTGGCGGTGTCTCGCTCGGCGTCAGCCAGGGCGCGGTAGAGAAATGCCGCGTCCGCTTCGTCCTGCCAGTGATGCTGGAAGGCGTCCAGGTCCTTGGGATCCGGACCGCTCACCGGTGGGGGCGTTTGGCCGACTGCGGTAGACATGGCTCGAAATATCGCAGCCGCCGGGTCCCGATGGAATGCGGGCGGCAACCGTGGCCACGCGCCTGGTGACTCATCCGGTGCAGGTACACTTCCACCGGCACCAGGAGCGTTTCCCGTATGCGTCCAACTCACTACGTACTCGGCGCCGCGATGGTGCTGGGTAGCGTTACGCCGATCGCCGCGCAGGATCGGACCACTCCAGCGGCCACTGTGATTCGGGTGTTGGGGAACAACGACGACGAGCGCGCTGCGTTAGGCATCAACACCGGCGCCAGCGGGAAGCGCGACACGCTGGGCTTGTTGATCGAGAACGTCACGCCCAACAGCCCGGCGGACAAAGCGGGCTTGCTCGAAGGCTATCGCATCGCGTCGGTGAACGGCGAGAATCTGAAGCTCGCTCCGGGCGATGCCGGCGAGCCCGACATGGACGGCATCATGACGCGCCGCCTCGTCCGCGAGTTAGGCAAAGTGAAAGCGGGCGACGAGGTGACGCTGCAGGTCTACGCCGATGGCGCGTACAAGACCGTGAAGGTGAAGACGGTCCAAGCCGACGACCTCACCCCGCGTCTTATGCGCATGTCCTCCGAGGACTATGACGATCGCGCCGCGGTCGGCCTGAGTCTGGATGGCGGCGGCAGCCGGCGCGACACGCTCGGCTTGCTCGTGAACACCGTGGAAACCGATGGACCGGCCGACAAGGCGGGCATCGAGGAAGGGAATCGCATCGCATCCATCGATGGCATCGACCTGCGCGTTCCGGCCGACGAAGCGGTGGGCGGACAGCTGTTAGGCGCGAAAGAGAACCGGTTCACGCACGAGCTGTCGCAGAAAAAGGCCGGCGACGAGGTGACGCTGCAGGTGTACGCCAACGGCGCCATGAAAACCGTCAAGGTGACCACGGCGCGCAGCGGCGACGTGTACAAGCACAGCATGAATCGGCGCTTCCGCATCAACATGGATGGCAACACGACCATGATTGCGCCGATGGCGCCGATGGCGCCGATGATGCGTTTGCAAGGGCTGCAGGATGCGATGCGTCCGATGGAGATCGACATCGAGAAATCCCAGCGCGCGGCCGAGGCGGCCCAAGTGCTGGCGGAGCGTCAAGTGCAGCTCGCCACCGTGCGGGCGCGTCTGGCGGAGACGCAGGCCAGATTGGCCGAGCCCAGCTGGTCGGAGAGCTGGGGCCCTTCCGGCGGCAAGGGTTGGCTGCAAGGCGACGCCGGCAGCATGCTCACGTTAGGCGGCCTCCGCATGTCGGTGGTGAGCCCGCAGCTGGCCAGCTACTTCGGCAAAGGCAGCGAGGACGGCTTGCTGCTCCTCGATGTGAGCGACTACTGGCATCCGCTGCAAGCGGGCGACGTGATCCTGTCGGTGAACGGCAAGTCCGTGCGCGACGGCGATCACGCATCGATCTCGCTCGATTCCAACGACGACAACACGTTCGTCGTGCTGCGGAAGGGCGCGCACGTCACGGTGCATGTGAAGGCGCACTAGAGCGTCGTCACCGCCTCACCACAGCCGTCCGAAGTTCCACGTGCCGCCGGCGTAGAACGCATACGCCTGCGGCCCGTCGAGCGGGAGAATCACGCCCGTGTCGAGCTCGGCCCACCGCCTAACGGTGAACACGGGGCCGGTGAGCACGGCGACGATGGGCGCGCTGCCCGAGGGTCCGCCGGTCCCCGGGTAGCCGTACACCTCAGCGGTCCAGCCGAGGATGCCGCTCACCGGCGCGCCCGCGGACACCGTCCAGAGCGTCGCCGTGCGCGGCGCGTGGGCGGTGCTCGCCCGCAACGTGAAGCCCGCGTTGATATCCAGCTCCACCGGGCCGATTTGATGACTCGAGATCAGCGTGAGGCGCGCGTCGGTGGACCCGGTGCCGAGGCCGTCGCTCACGCTACCTGTGGGCAGTTTCAACGCCGGCAGAACGGCGAACGAGCCTAACACAGGAAGGCTGTCGGCGATCCGCCACTTGACCGCCACCGCGAGGTCGCCGCCGCCATCGCGCGCCGGACCAACGCTCGTGTTGCGCATCCATGCATCGGAAATCTCGAGCTGCACGCGCGGGGCGAGTCCCACCTTGAGCGCGATCGGGGTGCTGAACGCATGGACGCCGGCGTCGAAGCGGTCCGTCTCGATGCCCG
>JANWIK010000129.1 GCA_025449955.1 Gemmatimonadaceae bacterium | reverse complement strand
CGCTCCAACTTGCCCCAGCCGACCACCTGTCCTCTCAACGCCGCCACGAACGATCGCACCACCACCCAATACATCACCTGCCGGTAGGCGAAGCGTTGGAGGAACACGAGCCACGTGAGCGAGCGGTCTTCGCCCGGCTCGAGGAAGAAGCCGACGATCGTCGCGATCCAGTCGACGAGCAGGAACACGGCGTAGTACGTGAGCACCTGCTCGAGGCTCGTCAGCGCGTACGTCGCGCCGTGTTGCGCGCGCACCAGCCACACCGAGATGAGGCTCCACACGAACATCAAGTCGGCGATCGGCGACACGAACGGGAAGAACAACTGGAAGATCAGCACGTTGGGCATCGCCACCAGGCCTAACGAGCCGTAGCGCGGGTCGAGGAAGACGCGCTTGTGCTTCCACAGGCACTGGAGCGTGCCGAACGACCACCGGAAGCGCTGCTTGGCGAGCGCGCGCAGCGAGTCGGGCGCTTCGGTGTAGCCGATCGCTTCGTCGGCATACGCGATCGAGTGGCCGCGGCGGCGAATCGAGAGCGTGAGGTCCTGGTCTTCGGCGAGCGTGTCCTCGCTGAAGCCGCCCACTTCATCGATGAGCGACTTGCGCCACGCGCCGACGGCGCCCGGCACGACAGTTATACAGTTCAGCAGCGAGAAGGCGCGGCGGTCGAGGTTCTGGCTCGTCACGTACTCCACGGCCTGCCACCGCGTCACCAGGTTCACGCGGTTGCCCACCTTGGCGTTGCCGGCCACCGCGCCCACCGCTGGATCGTGCAGCGGCTCGACCAACTCGGCCACCGTGTTCGACGCGAAGATGGTATCGGCGTCCAAACAGATCACGATCTCGCCGTGCGCGTGCGTCATCCCGAAGTTGAGCGCGCTCGCCTTTCCTCCGTTAGGCTTGCGGAGCAGCGTCACCTGCGGATGCCTGCCGAACGCCGCCTGCGCCACTTCCATGGTCCGGTCGGGCGATCCGTCGTCCACCATCACGACCTCGAGCGTGCCCGGATACTCCTGGCTCACGAGGCTCCGGATGGTGTTGACGATGACCTTCTCTTCGTTGAACGCGGGCACGATCACGCTCACCGTCGGCGCGTACGTGACCGGAGCATTCGGATTCTGGTGGCGCTTGACGCGTTGGATAATGGCGAGCGTCGTAATGAACAGCAGCCGGGCGAAGCCGAGTCCGACGGCGAGGGTGAAGAGCCAGTAGAGGACCCACTCGGCCACGCCCACGCTTCCGAAGGCGAGCAGCTCGCCGAAGCGGCTCAGGCGAGTCTGCGGCGGGAGCGGCGGCATGGCGACGTCGCGCGAGATGCCGACCAGCTCCGACAGCGGGACCAGGGTGTCGCCGCGCGCACGCAGCGAGTCGATGAGCGTGCCTAACGCAGCGACCGTCTGCTCGCGGTTGCCGCCGCCGTCGTGCAACAGGACGACGTTGCCGCCCTTGCCCGACTGCAGCTGGTGCAGCACCGTGTCGATGATCGTCGTGACGCCCGGCGACTGCCAGTCTTCGGCATCGATGCGCAAGCCGACGCTGATGTACCCGCGGTCCGTCGCCACCGCAATCGGCTCGAGCTCGTCCGACGTCGTCGGCTCGGCATCCCCGAAGTAGGGCGCGCGAAAGAACGCGGTCCGCCTGCCTAACGCAGCCTCGAGCAGCCGCTCGGTGGCGTCCAGCTGCAACTGCACCACCCGGGTGCTCGCATATCGCAGGTTCGGGTGGGTGAACGTGTGGTTGCCGATCTCGTTCCCTTCACTGTACTCGCGCCTGAGCAGCGGGATGTGCGCCTCGGCGTTCTGGCCGATCACGAAGAACGTCGCCGGCGCGTGGCGCGACTTGAGCGTATCGAGAATCGAGCTCGTGTAGCGGCCGTCGGGACCGTCATCGAACGTCAGCGCGACCTTGTGCGGCGAGCCGCCGCCGAACCGGCGGATGATCCACGGCGTCGCGTACCGCGTGACGCGTTCATCCACGACGAGCCGGGTGACCGGATCGACCGTAATGACGCGGCTGCCGTCCGTTGGGCGGGCACGCAGCTCGAGCAGCTCGCCCGTCGCCACCTTGGGCTGGAATTCCGGGTCGTACCCCGAGGGAATCGCGCTCAGATTGTCGACCGGCGCATCGATCCCGCGCCTCCCGATCACCGACCAGATCGCCGGATCTTCGGACCCGAGACGCCAGACGGCCATGCCGCCCGCGCCTAACGCATCACCGGCGATGATCTCGTTGTACGCGGTGACGCCGTCGAGGTACCAGTCCACGTGGTCCGTCGAATCGGGATCGCGCCACGTTGCATACGGATTGAGCGCGGTCGAGTCGAAGCGGATGGCTGCCGGCTGCCCGTCCACCGCCGCGTCGCGCACCGCACTCATTACATCCTGGAACGTCATGGCCGACGCCGAGTCCTCGGAGTCGTTCCAGTCGTAGCCGTAGGCGCCCAACGTGAGGATCGCCTTGTTGGGCGGGATGAAGCGCATCATGTGGCGCGCCGTCTTGACGAACCACGCTTGGCTCGCCACCGGACCGGGATCGCCGCCTCCGTAGTGCTCGTCGTACAACATCAAGAACAGCTTGTCGGCCACCGACGCGTACTTCGCCAGTTGGACATCGTTGTCGTTGAACGACACCGCCTGCGTGACCAACCGGCCCTTGGGCGCCAGACGCGCCTTGAGCATTTTCTCGAACGTCACGATGGGGTCGGTGAGGCTCGCCGGCACCTCCTCGAAATCCAGCGTCACGCCGCCTAACCCATATCGCATCACGCTGTCCGTCAGTTGCGTGAGTGCGCGCTCGCGCGACGCGGGATCAGTGAGCAGGTGGCGCAGCGACGGCGTGTCCCACTTCTTGGTCGCCGAGTCGAAGTTCGTGACCATCGCGAACACCCACGGACGGTCGCGTTCTTCCGGAACCTTGTGGGCGATGGCGAACGGAACGCGGCGATCGATGCTCATGCGCAGGGAGTCGCCACCCGGCATGAGGAAGCCCCATTCGCAGATCACCCAGTCGAGATCATCGGCGTGGGCGCCGAGCGACGCCAGCGAGTTGTCGTCCCAGTTCACGTAGAATCCGGCGACGATCGGCTGACCCGGTTGCGGTGTCTTGCCGATCACCGTGCGCGCGTGGACGGGCAGACGATCCGCGTGCACGGCCGGCAGCGCATGATTGCGACGCAGCTCGAACCACAATTGCAGGCGCTTGTCGAGACGCCGGCGCTGCGCCTTGCTCGTGATCAGGTGCGAGTGGCTCGGCGGCGCCGCCGACATCGGGAACGACGCCGGCACGGGCGGCGTCAGCAGCTCGTACACGACGACCGCCGCGACCATCGTGCTCAGCATGCCGACGCCGATGGCTAACAGACGCAAGTAGCGCCAGCGCCGTCCGCTTTCATCGAGGAAGACGGGCTTGTCTCGCGAGGTGGGTACGCGGCGCCTATTGCCGGTCGGTGAAGTCATGCCGGCAAGAATATACCCCGCACAGGCAGGGCTTGCTGCAGCCGTGGCTTACGCTGAACGCCCCGCGCGCGGCGTGCGGCGAAGCGAACGCGACATGAGCCGTCTTTAATTGCTCGCGATCTCAAGGCACCACCCGGCGTCACGATACTCCTCGATGTCAGCGTACGACACGTCGAAATACATACGCAGTCCCATTGATCTTTCGAGGAGCACTTCCAATGTCCCGCACGAACTCTCCACTCGTTGGTCCCGCGCCGCGCGCGTTCGCGGTGGGTTGCGCGGCTCTCTTGGCCAGCGCGTGCTCGAGTTCCTCGAGCCCCATGGCCCCGCAGCAGCAGCGCACCCCGGCGCCGATTGCCGACTTCGTCTACGCCTCCGATGCGTCGGGCACGCCGCAGATCTACTGGAGCCATAACGGCGCGAGCACGCGGTTGACGTTCGACAACTCGACGGACGACAACCCGAAGACGGCGGCGGGACGTTTGGTCTTCACGTCGTATCGCGATCAGGATCCCGAAATCTATATCTCGAGCATCGACGGTTCCTCGCAGACTCGCTTGACGCACAGCGTGGGCCTCGATGACGAAGCGGCGATCGATCCGACGGGCAATCATATCGTGTTCGTGAGCGAGCGCAGCGGCACCCTCCGCCTCTTCACCATGGACGCGACCGGCGCCAATCAGACGGCGCTCACGACCGGCTCCGACACGTGGGTTCCCGAGCGCGCGCCGACCTTCAGCCCCTCCGGCACGCAGATCGCGTTCACCTCGACGCGTTCGGGTATCTCGCAGGTGTACGTGGTCCCCGCCACCGGCGGGCAGGCCGTGCAGCTCACGCATGAGGCAGGCGGCGCGTTCGACCCGGCGTGGTCGGCAGACGGCTCACAGCTCGTGTACGTCTCCGCGACGGGTACGCCGTACCTTCGCCAGGTGACCGTTGCGAGTGGTGAGACGGTCGACTTCGCCCAGGACACGGCCGCGCTCGGCCAGCCCGCATGCAACGCGCAGATGTGTCTCGCCGTGAGCGGCGCGTACGGCGGCACGGGCAACATAGTCTCGATGAGCACCGCCGGCGGCTCGCTCAAGCACGTGACCGCGGTGTCGGGAAGCGAAGCCAGCCCGGCCTTCGTTCAGCAGTAACCATGGCTACCGCCCTGGCCCCGGCACGCCGCGTTTCCGGACCGCTCTCGCGTCCAGAAACCGGCGTGCACCTCCGGGAGGAGGAGCGGCGCGCGACCCGCGTGCTGATCGTGGACGATGAAGACGCGATCTGCCATGCCCTGGGACGGTTCCTCACGCTCCGCGGGTTTCAAGTCGAGACGGCGAATTCGGCAGCCGCCGCGCTCGATCAGTTAGGCAGGAACACGTTCACAATCATGCTGTGCGACATTCGCATGCCGGGCATGAGCGGGTTGGAGTTGGTCCCGCACGCGCTGCAGGCGAATCCGGACCTGGCGATCATGATGTTGACGGCGGTGAGTGATGCGTCAACCGCCACCGACGCCTTGTCGCACGGCGCGATGGACTACCTCACCAAACCGATCGACCTGCCGGCGTTGGAGCACGCGATCGAGAAGGTGCGTCGCAAGCGCGAGCTCATGCTGCACCAGCGCCAGGTCGATCGGTTGGTGCGCGACGAAGTCGCGAGCCGCACGGCCGAGCTCGAGCGCGAGCAGCATGCGCTGCGCACGCTCACCGTGACGGTGACGGAAACGTTGATCAACGCCATGGAAGCGAAGGACCGGTATCTGCGCGGGCGATCGCACCGCGTGGGTGAGCTGGCGGCGTCGATCGCCGACGAGATGGGTCTCTCGGAGGACACCATCGAGGCGGTACGGTTGGCCGGACGGTTGATGGACATCGGCCGCATCGGCATTCGCGAGGAAGTCTTGAACAAGCCGGACAAGCTGACGGCCGACGAATATGCACACGTCCGCGGTCACGTGCGTGTGAGCATGGAGATCCTGGCGCCGCTCAAGCACCTGGGCGTGGTGCTCGACTACATCCACGATCACCACGAGCACTACGACGGGACCGGCTATCCGCGCGGACTGGCCGGCGAGGCGATCTCGTTAGGCGGGCGCGTGCTGTGCGCGGCGGATGCGTTCGACGCGGTGACGGGAGGTCGCGCGCACCAGCGTGCCCTGCCCCAGGACAAGGCGATCACGTACCTCGCCCAGCACGTGAACTCGCTGCTCGATCCGTTCGTCTACGAGGCGTTGCGCGCTGTGGTCACGTCCGGCAAGACGCTCCGCTTCATCCGGCCCGTAGCGCCTGTCGTCGCGGCCGGATAGCCGCATAGCACCACCACACGCCGGCCACCACCACGGCGGCCGGCACCAGCAGCACCGCACGATCCAGCCCTGCGCGCTCGGCGAGCGCGCCGATGAGGTAAGGCGACGGCACGTCGCCCAGGATGTGGATCATGAAGATCGACGCCGCCATGGCCGATGCGCGCATCACCGCCGGCACCGCGTCGATGATCGCCGAGTTGATCGGCCCCGTCGACATGAAGATGAGGACCTCGGCCGCGGCGAGGGCCGGCCAATACACCGCGTGGTTGGGCGACGTGAGCGCCACGTACGCCAGCGGCGCGGCGAGCAGCGTCGTGACGCCCGACACCAGCAGATTCGCGTTAGGCATGCGCCGGTGTAGCGCGTCGGCGAGCCACCCGCCCGCGAACGTGCCGGCGAATCCCGTCACGACGAGCACGCCGCCCAACGACACCGACGCGCTCTGTGTGTCCAAGTGGCGGATGCGAATCAGGAACGTGGGCATCCACGCGGCGATCCCGCCGGTGGCGAACGTGTACGCGGCGTACCCGAACACCGTGTTGCGGTAGTCGCGAATGCGCGCGACGTCGAGATACGCAGCGAACCCGCGAGGCGTACGGGCGACGGGCGCCGACGGCTCGTCGTCTTGCGCGCCGCGCGGCGGGTCGAGGAGCCTGAGCGCGAGCAGCGCCAGCAAGAGCCCCGGCGCGCCGGCCACGAAGAAGGCCGAGCGCCATCCGTGGTGCGCGTCCATCGCGCCGCCCACCACGTAACCCAACGCCGAGCCGACGGGGATGGCCATGTACATCACCGCGAACACGCGCGACCGTTGGCGATCCGGGAAATAGTCGGCGAGAAGCGCCGGCGCGATGCTCCCATACGCGGCCTCGCCAATACCGACGGCCGCGCGCGCCGCGAGCAGCCAGCCGTAGTGGGAGGCCAGGCCGGCAAGCACCGTGGCGACGCTCCACAGCCCTACGCCTAACGCAATGAGCCGGGGACGCGAGCGCGAGTCGCCTAACACACCGAACGCCGGCGCCGCGACCATGTAGACCAGGATGAACGCGCTCGCCAACGCCCCGAATTCGGTGTCGGTCACGTGGAGCGATGATACACGCAGACTCTCCCCGAGCGGCGGCACCACGTTCCGGTCGAGGTAGTTGAGCAGATTGATCAGCGTGAGCACCACGAGGCCGAACCACGCCGCGCCGCGCGCGACGGAACTCGATTTCGCGGAAGCCGCGGCGTGTGTCACGTTCGAGGCGCGGGGTGGAGAGCGTGATGGCGTGCGTGCAGCACTTGCGTGCGCGTCGCGGCAAAAGTACATGCACCGACCTTGACGCGCGAGCCTCGCCAAGCCGACCTTTGCGTCCGTCCCGAGCGTGGAGACTGTGCAGTGGGTGCGATGTACGACGTAATCATCATCGGCGCGGGCCACAACGGTCTCGTCACGGCGGCGTACCTGGCGCGTGCCGGACGGCGCGTGTTGGTGCTCGAGCGGCGCGACCTCGTGGGCGGCGCGTGCGTCACCGAAGAAGTGTGGCCGGGATTCAAGGTCTCGACTGCCGCATACGTGAACAGCTTGCTGCGGCCGGAGATCATCCGCGATCTGCGTCTCGCCGAATATGGATTCGAGATGCTGCCGCGCGATCCATCATCGTTCACGCCGTTCCCGGACGGGCGATCGCTGTTATTGGGACCCGATCGCGCGATGACGCAGCGCGAGATCGCGAAATTCTCCGAACGCGATGCGGCCGCGTATCCGGCGTACGAGGCGATGCTCGAGCGGGTGGCCGATCTCATCGAGCCCACGCTCATGCAGACGCCGCCTGCGCCGTGGTCCAGCCGTCCGCGCGATCTCCTCGCCCTGGGCAAACTCGCGTGGAAGTTCCGCGCGCTCGGCGCCGACGCGTCACGCGCGATCGAGATTCTCACCGCGGACGCGCGCACGGTGCTCGACCGCTGGTTCGAGTCCGAGCAGCTCAAGGCGACGTTGGCCACCGACGCGATCATCGGCGCATTCGCATCGCCGTCGATGGCCGGCACGGCATACGTGCTCTTCCACCATGTGATGGGCGAGTGCAATGGCGTGCGCGGCGTGTGGGGCTACGTGCGCGGCGGGATGGGCGGCATCACGCAGTCGCTCGCGAGTGCCGCGCGCGATCTCGGCGTGGAGATCCGGCTGGACTCGCCCGTGTCGCACATCATGGTGCGCGACGGGCGCGCGCGCGGCGTAGCGCTGGCCGACGGCACCGAGTTTCTGGGACATCAGATCGCGTCCAGCGCCGATCCGAACGTGACGTTTCTGCAGCTCATGGACGAACGCGACGTGCCGGCGGACTTCGTGCGCGCGGTAAGGCAGATCGACTACCGGAGCGCGTCGCTCAAGATCAATGTGGCGTTGTCCGAGCTACCTAACTTCACCGCGCTGCCATCGGCGGGCGCGGTCGGCGGACCGCAGCATCGCGGCACGATCCACATCGCGCCGACGCTGGACTACATGGAGCGCGCCTACGACGACGCGAAGTACGGGCGTCCGTCGGCGTCGCCGATCCTCGAGTGCACGATTCCATCGGCGGTGGATCCCACCGTGGCGCCGCCGGGCAAGCACTTGATGACGATGTTCATCCAGTACGCGCCGTACGCGCTGCGCGAAGGCACCTGGGACGACCAGAAGGAGCGGTTTGCCGACCGGTGCTTCGACATCCTCGGCGAGTACGCGCCTAACTTCAAGCGCTCGGTGATCGCGCGCCAAGTGCTGTCGCCGCTCGACCTCGAGCGGCGATTCGCGCTCACCGGCGGCAACATCTTCCAGGGCGCGATGACGTTCCCGCAGCTGTTCTTCCTGCGACCCCTGGCCGGCTACGCCGACTATCGGACGCCGGTCGAGAATCTGTACCTCTGCGGCGCGGCCACGCATCCGGGCGGCGGCGTGATGGGCGCGTGCGGCTACAACGCGGCGCGCGAGATGCTCCGCGACGCCTAACGGAACGTCAGTCGCCGGCGCTCCGCCGCACTTCGGCGTCGAACGCCACCGAGAGACTCTCGCGCGACGAATACGGGCCGGGCGCGTAGGCGGCCGACGACACGCCTAACTGGCTCAGCTCGCACACGTGCCAGTCCTGGGCGTTGGTCATGTCCCAGAAGGCGATCGCGTCGTCGGTGTCGAACGAGGCGTCGGCGAACGTGGCGGGATTGAACAACCACTCGCACGTGACCCGCGTCCGGTCGGGTGCCTCCGGCCAGAGCGTGTGCGCCATCACGTAGTCCGGGTGCAGACTGAGCAGCATGTTCGGGAAGATCGAGTAGTAGTACACGCGCTGCAGATCCTCGTGCGGCAGCTCGCCCACGGGAAGCCCGCACGCGCGGCCGCTCGTACTCATGCTGCCGCCCGGCTGCGTGATCACCATGAAGCCGCCGAGGAACGGCCCCTCGTACAGATCGTTCTCGCCGCTGGTGGCCGGCGTTAGGCGAACCAGCGCCGGATGCACCGGTGAACAGTGATAGCACTCCGAGTAGTTCTGATGGATCAGCTTCCAGTTCGCGCGCACGTCGTACTCGATGCGGCGCGCCGGGACCAGCGTGGCAAGCCGGAACCGCGCGAAGCGCGAGATGAGCGCGGCGAACGCAGTCGCGAACGGTTCGGGTTCGCGATCGAGATTGATGAAGAGCCATCCCTCCCACTCGGCGATCGCCACGGCGTGCAACGGCCAGTCGCTTCGATCGAAGCCCTCGGTGCCGCTCATGTGCGGCGCGCCTACGAGTCGTCCGTCGAGCGCGTAGGTCCACGCGTGATAGGGACACTGGATGCCGGCGTCGAAGTGCCCGCGCGATGCTTCGCAGAGGCGCGTGCCGCGATGTCGGCAGACGTTGTGGAACGCGCGCGGTGCGCCGTGCTCGTCGCGCGTGATGATCACGCTCTCCGTGCCCACCGTGCGCACGGCGTAGTCGCCCGGATGTGCCACATCGGACGAGCGGCACGCGCACAACCAGCGCCGGTGAAAAATGCGATCGAGCTCGCGCGCATATCTCACGGGAGACGTGAACCACGACGCCGGCGCGGTCATCGCGCCGTGTGTTGGAATCTCTGTCGCTCGCAAAAACGTGCTCACTCGGGACCCTCCGTCGTTACCGGGCGCTCACGCTCCAATGTGGCCCGACGCCCGCGCCGGCGGCAACAGGTAGTGCGCGCCCGTCGCACCCGCTAGACTATGGCGGGCCTGCCCTGCCCTTGTTTCTCGCGTCTCGTCATCATGCCAGTCCACGACATCACGATACTCCTCTTCCTGGGGGCACTCGCCGCCGGGTTGTTGGGCGCGCTTACCGGACTCGGTGGCGGAGCGATCATTGTTCCGCTGCTCACCATTCTTTTTCACGTCGACATCCGTTACGCCGTGGGCACATCGCTCGTGTCGGTGATCGCCACGTCCTCGGGCGCCGCGGCAGCGTACGTGAAAGAGGGGTACAGCAACATTCGCGTCGGGATGCTCCTCGAGATCGCGACGACGATCGGCGCCATTACCGGTGCATTCATCGCTGGTCTCGTCTCGCCGACCGCCGTCGCGGTGATATTCGGCATCGTGCTGCTGCACACCGCGTGGACCTCGACACGACCGCGCGTGGAGCACATCGCCGGCGGCCCGTCGGACCCCATCGCGCTCAAGCTGCGACTCGACTCGACGTACCCGACGCCGGACGGTCCGCAGCACTACCAGGTGCAGCACGTGCCGCTCGGATTCGGCCTCATGTACATCGCCGGCATTTTGTCGGGATTGTTGGGCATCGGCTCGGGCGTCGTCAAAGTGCTGGCCATGGATCGTGCGATGCACTTGCCCTTCAAGGTGTCGACGACGACGAGCAACTTCATGATCGGCGTGACCGCGGCCGCGAGCGCCGGCATTTATCTGCATCGCGGATACATCGTGCCCGGTCTCGCGTTTCCGGTGATGCTCGGCGTACTCGCGGGGGCGTTGGCTGGTGCACGCATGTTACCGCACCTTCACACGCAGAAATTACGCGTGGTATTCAGTGTGCTCGTCGCCGCGTTGGCGGTGGAGCTCCTGCTCAACGCGTTCACGGGGAAGATCTGAGATGGGACCTCCGCATACGCTCGTGACCGGCCACTCCAGCGCCGACGATCGCACCGAGCAAGTGGTGGGCAACGTGCTGCGGTTGGGCGTGCTCATCGCCGCGGCGGTGACGTTGGTCGGCGGTGTGCTGTACCTGATGCAAGCCGGTGCGACGCGACCCGACTATCACGTCTTCCACGGTCAGTCGTCGCCCTTGCGATCGCTCGCCCAGGTGGCGCGCGGCGTTGCAGCCGGAAATGCGGAAGCCATCGTGCAAGCCGGCGTGGTGCTGCTCATCGCGACACCCATCGCGCGCGTCGCGCTCACGCTGATCGCGTTCGCCATGCGCAAGGATCGGCTCTATGCGGTGATCAGCGCGCTCGTGTTGGTGCTCCTCGCGTACGGCTTGTTAGGCGGTTGAGCGCGCCGCGCCCGAAAGACGGCCCGGGTCCGGCAGCCGGTGGGGTCGCGACCGCCTGTCAAGGATCGCGGCGGCCGTGCTTGAGCATGGAGCGCGCGTGCGCCATCGTTGTGGCGCCGGAAAGTCCCGGCATGGACGGGCGGGCACGCCCGGCCGTTCCGCGATAGCTTGCAGGAGTGTTCGTCTCTCTCAGCCGAGGCTCGAGGGATTGACCCGATACGTGCGACGATCGTGATCGCATCCCGCCCTTGGTTCGCGAAGCCGCAGAGCTTGGCGCTCGCGCGGCGCAGCGTGATGGCAGCCGTGCGTTGGTCGGCGGCCGCCGCGATCGCCGCCTTGGGTGGGTGTCTGCCGCTCATCGGCGCGCGACCGCTCGTCCCGGGCGCACTCAAGCCCGGCGATTCGTATCACACGATCACCGTAGGTATCGCGGCCCGCACATATCTGCTGCATCTCCCGCCCGACTACGGGAGAAAAGGCGATCGACCGCTGCCCATCGTGATCGTGCTGCACGGCAGCGGGACCAACGGCAGTTGGCTGGCTCAGCAGTCCGAGCTCAACGACGCCGCCGACGACCATCACTTCGCTGTCGCGTATCCGGATGGCAGCGGTACACTCGGCGTCGAGTTTCTCGATTGGCCGACCGGCGACACGACATTCGACGGCCGCGGCACCGTGTTGAGCAACGTCCATTTCATTTCCGCGTTGATCAAGTCGCTCGCTCGCGTGCCGGCGCTCGATGCGTCGCACGTGTTTTTGGCCGGTGTGTCCAACGGCGGGATCATGACGTACACGCTGGCGTGCGACATCGCCGACAAGTTGTCGGGCTTCGCGGTGATCGCTGGCGAGATGCCGGACTCGGCGTGCTCGACGACGCGTCCGCTGCCGGTGATGGTGGTGCATGGCACGGCCGACGACGTGATTCCGTACGACAATCACGGGGAGCGTTTGCCCGGCGCTCCGGTGTCGTATCTGTCGGCGCCGGAGGCCGTCGCCTTCTGGGCGCATCACAACGGGTGTTCGTCGCCGGTCAAGCGGTCGAAGAGCGGCCATGTCGTGCGGGATTTCTATGGCGACTGCACCAACGGCACGGTTGTGGTGTTCTATACCGTAATCGGCGGGGAGCACGAATGGCCGGGCGGCCGGCGAACTTGGCTCTTCGGGCACCTCCCCACGCGCGAGCTCTACGCATCACCGACGATGCTCGAGTTCTTCTCACGGTACGGCGTGCCGGCGGAGCGAGGTGTCGTCAATGAGGGCAGCGAGGGCCGGAAGCGTTAGCGTTAGGCATGCGGCGCGCCGGTGGGTGTGCCGCGTGTGCGCCGCGCTGCTGGTGTTGGGCACGATGCCGGCGGCGGCGGCCGCGGCGCCGCAAGCGGCGACCATCACGTCGGTCGCGGTGCTCACTTCATCCTGGATGGCGATGACGGTGGCGGTGACGTACACCTACCCCGTGTCCACGGACACGCTGCGGCTCGACCTCGCGTGGCGGCGCCTCAACGGCCGGCCGCTCCGATTCAACCCGGCGTCGGCGCACCTGGCGCCGGGCAGCGGACAGGTCGCGCTCGCGACGTCGTATCACGGTATGCTGCCGCCTCCCACGCCGATGGTGCTTCATTTGGCCGTCGCCGCGCCTAACGGAAAGGTGCTGCTGCAACGGGACTGCGAGATGGCGCTCGTCACCGCGGCCGGGAAGGACGCGTGGGCCGGCGACCTCATGACCAAGCAGGCCGGCACCCTCACCTGGCGGGTGCGCGCGTGCCGCTGACCGCGGCGCCGCGCGTCGTTTGCGTTGCGTTAGGCATGGCGTGCGCCGCGATGCCGGGCGCCGCCCAGGCCCGCGACATGGCCCGCGACACGGCCCGCGCGGCGCCGCGCGCGTTGTTCACGCGCCACGACGCGTTCGTGGCCACGGGGCTGCTCGCCGGCGCGCTGGCGCTCATGCCCGCCGATGAATGGTTTCGCAACCACGTCGAGGAGCGCTCGCTGCAATCCAGCACCACGGCGCACACGGTGGCCAACGACTTCTCGCTGCTCGGCGATCCCGGCACCGTGATCCTGAGTCTCGGCACGTACGCCGTTGGGCGCATCGCCGGCAGCCACACCGTGAGCGACGTCGGGCTGCACGCAACCGAGGCGCTGGTGTTGAGTGCCGCCGCGACCGAGCTCGTGAAGGGTGTCGCCGGACGCGCGCGACCCTACGTGCTGCCGCCGGATGCGGACGAGTTCGCGGCGTTGCGCGGCTTTTCATCCGCAGGACGCACGTCGTTTCCGTCGGGACACACGAGCGCCGCGTTCTCACTCGCCGCCGTCGTCGACGAGGAAGGCGCGATCCATTGGCCGCATGCCGCACGCATCGTCACGCCGGTCACGTACGGGCTCGCGTCGTTAGTCGGACTGTCGCGCATCTACAAGGATCGCCACTGGGTGAGCGACGTCGCGGTCGGCGCGCTGGTCGGCGAGTACAGCGGGCTCATGGTCGAACGCTACAACCGGGGTCATCCACACAATGCGCTCGAGCGCTGGCTCGTGCCGTCCGCGATCACACCGGACAATGAGACCGGAAAGGCCGGGAAACCCGGTGTGTCAATAGTATGGTCCGTCCGGTAGGCGGCCCGGCGCCTACGTGAGTCGGCGAACGGGGCGGCGGCAAGAGAATTGCTCCCACACGTTTTCGCTCCGATCCGGCACGACAGCGTGGGGCTACGAATGCCGGAGAGTGGTGCACATTGGATCACGTCCTGGAGGAACGCCATGCGCAGCAGTGTGATCGCCGTTGTCGTGAGTGCGGGAGCCCTCATCGGGCTGGCAGCGTGCGGCAGCAGTTCGAGCACCGGGGTGAATCCCAATCCGCACCCGGTCAATCATACCGTGACCATCAGCAACAGCGGATTCGCGCCCGAGACCGTGACGAGCGCCATAGGCGATACGGTGACGTGGACGTCGAGCGACGCGGTGCACGCCATCAGCTTCATCGCCGCGTTGTCGCCGGATTCACTGGCCGGCAGCGGACCGATCGGCATTGGGCAGTCGAAGTTCACGATTTTTCTCAAGGGCGGGACGTACACGTATCTCGATGACTCGGTGCGCGCCGATACGGGCGTCGTGATCGTGCACTAGACTGTCGCACGCGCGCCGCGTTGGGCGGGGCGCTCAGCGCTTGTCCAGGTAGTCTTGGAAGGAGAGCCGGAGCAACGCGAGTCCAGCGCGTTGCTCCGGCTCTCCCGCATTTCCGGATCGCTGCGTGACACGCCGCGCGAGTGCGTCGTAGACGAGACTGCCGCGCGCATCGACGAACCCGAAGCCGTCGAGGAACGAATAGTAGGCGAATGACGCACCGTCAGGCGTCAGGAGATCGTGCCCCCATCGGTATTGCGCGTGCGGGAGTCCCAGTTGGGCGAGCAGCGTGGGCGCGAGATCGGTCTGCGCGCCGAAGCGCGAGATCACGGTGTCGCGGCGCGCCAGCGCTCCGCCTAACCAGAGCATCGGGATCCGCTGCCGCGCGTCGGCTTCGGTTCCGTTGGGCAGCTGGATCCTGGGCAGCGGATGGCCATGGTCGGCCACGATCACCACCAGCGTGCTGTCCCACCACGGTTGGG
Organism: Gemmatimonadaceae bacterium; assembly: GCA_025449955.1. Taxonomy (GTDB): domain Bacteria; phylum Gemmatimonadota; class Gemmatimonadetes; order Gemmatimonadales; family Gemmatimonadaceae; genus JADGGM01. The sequence goes on along the minus strand of JANWIK010000129.1, from coordinate 6,419 downwards.
CCCGGGCGGCCCGGATGAACGCGCCGACGCTGCGGTCGGCGTACACGTGCGAGTTGAGGAACCGGCTGCTCTCATCGCGACCCGTGAACACGGGCGCCATCGGCACCTCGAACGGTTCGTGGCTGCTCAACGTGAACAGCGCGGAAAAGAACGGACGCCGCATGCCGGGCACGTCGCGCAGCAGTCGGCCGAGCACGTACTGGTCGTGCGCGCCCCACTTGGAGTTGCGTTCGTCGCGCGGGAACTCGCTTTCGCCCACGAGATGGTCGAAGCGGCCGTCGAGCAAGTACGACTTGATGTTCGCGAACGCCAACTCGCCGCCGTAGTAGAACGAGGTCGCATAGCCGGCGGAGTCCAGATCGCGGCTCAGCATGGGCAGGCGCGCGGCGCGCGCCGGCGTGTTCATCACCTGCACGTGCGGGAGCGGCGGGAATCCGCTCAAGATGGCGACGAGGCCTTTGGCGCTGCGGTCGCCCGACGCGTAGAAATGATCGAAGAAAATCCCGTCGTGCACCAGCGAGTCGAGGTGCGGGGTGACGCCCGCGACTCCGCCTAACGGAGCGACGACCTTCGCCGTGAGGCTCTCCCAGATGATCAGAATCACGTTCGGCCGCTTCACCCGGAGCAGCCCGGTGGGCGTCGCGCCGCTGTCGGCAAGCAGGCTGTCCACCATGCGCTGCGCGCCGGCGGCATCGATCTGGGTATACGGATTCGTGCGGCCAAGCGCGTTCTCCGTGGCAACGGAGTGCGCGACGTTCCACGGCACGTTGAGCGCGGCCTGGTTCGCGAATTCGTTACTCGAGAAATACACGCTGCTCTGATTGAGCGGCGTCCATTGCAACCCGCCGCGAATCGGGATGAGGAGCAGCAGGCCGGCCACGAGCGCGAGGATCGAGCCGGCGGTCGTCTGGTAGCGCTCACCGTCGAGCCGGGTCGCAACGTACCGCCGGTACGCGAGCGCACACACCAACGCGAAGACGAGCGCGACCGTGGCGCAGAGCAGCACCGGACCCGACTCGACCGACGCAAATGCCTCGACGGGCGTCCGCAGGTAGACGAGGGGCGTTGCGTCCAACCGTACGCCCCACGCATCGTAGATACCGAGGTCGCCGGCGGTGAACAGCGCAACCACGATGATCAGCGCATATGTGTACGTGGCGATTGCACCTCGTACCAAGCGCGGCGGCACCACACGGCCCATCACCACGAACAACGCTGGCACTATCGTCGCATACGCAGCCGCTGAGAGATCCATTCGCACGCCGTGGGCGAACACGAAAAATGCAGTGCCGATGCCCAACTGCGCGGTGGCGTGATGCTCGTATGCGAGGAAGATGGCCCGCGCGACGATGAACATCGCGGTCCAGTAGAGCAGATAGCAGACGAGGAAAATCAGGCGATCGACCGCGACCGAGTGCGCGGTGGAATGGGCTGGACGTTGCACGCCGAACGATAGAGGAGCATGCAGTCCGCGGCCAGGGCACCAGCGGTTAGGGCGTCCTCGGTCGGGGACGGGAACTGTGTCGGAACGGGGACGCGCTGCGGTTGGGGAACAGGGAAAAGGGAAAAGAGAGATGAAGAATTGGAGTTGGGCAGATTCGTTCCCGCCTCCCCAAGCGATAGCGCTTCCCCAAGCGTCAGCGATTCCCTGGCCTTTCCCATCTTCCGATGAGGCCAACCTGTAGTATCGTACGTGAGGCCATCATGCGCCGCGTCGAACGAACCACGATGGCGCTGCCGGTATTGGTATGACGATTGCGCGACGCAGGTGTCGACGAGTCGGGTCGCGCTCACCCTCTACAAGAGGTCGGCTAACGTGCCGAGCGTACGCATAGCGGCTGGAAAGGCTCTCGCGATCGCCACGATGATTGCGATCGGATTTGCCGCCAGCATGCCTTCGACAGCAGCGGCCCAGTATTTCGGGCGCAACAAGGTGCAGTACGAGACGTTCCATTTCCGGCGCCTCAAGACTCCGCACTTCGACATTTACTATTATCCGGCCGAGTCGCTCGCGGCAGTCGACGCCGCGCGCATGGCGGAGCGCTGGTACGACCGGCACAGCAAGACGCTCGCGGACGCGTTCGAGCGACGGTCGATCATACTCTACGCCGATCACGCCGACTTCGAGCAGACCAACGTCATCGGCGGCTTCATCGATCAAAGCACGGGCGGCGTTACCGAGGGACTCCGAAGTCGCGTCGTGCTGCCGTTCACGGGCGTCTATGCCGACGATGATCACGTCATCGGCCACGAGCTGACGCACGTGTTCCAATACGACATTGCCAGCAAGATGAAGGGCGGAGGCATGATCGCGTTGGACCGGCTGCCGCTGTGGCTCATCGAAGGCATGGCCGAGTACATGTCGTTAGGCAGATACGACCCCAACACGGCGATGTGGCTCCGCGACGCGGCGTTGCGCAACGACATCCCGACGATCAAGAAGCTGAGCACCGATCCGCGCTACTTCCCGTACCGGTACGGCGAAGCGCTGTGGGCGTACATCGGCGGCCGGTGGGGCGACGACGTCGTGCAGCAGGTCTACCGCGCCTCGCTGCAGAGCGGGTTCGAGCTCGGCATCCGGCGCACGTTGGGCATGAGCACGGACACGCTGTCGGCGCAGTGGCTGGCATCCATCCGCGAGGCCTACAAGCCGCTCATGGAAGGACGCCAGGTTCCCGATTCGTTAGGCGTGCGTCTCCTGCGCCCGGGCAGCAAGTACGGCGACATGGACGTGTCGCCGGCGGTGAGCCCCGACGGCAAGTACGTCGCGTTCCTCACGTCGCGCGGCCTGCTCAACATCGATCTCTACGTTGCGGACGCCGAGACCGGCCGCATCGTGAAGCAGCTCACCGGGCCGAACAGCGATCAGCACTTCGACGCCATCAGCTTCATCAATTCGTCGGGCTCGTGGTCGCCCGACGGCAAGGAGTTCGCGTTCGTCGTGTTCGCCGGCGGCAAGAACGAGATCGACGTCTTCGACGTCGACCGCAAGAGCATCGTGCGCCGCATCAAGCCGAAGGAAGGCGTGAGCGCGATCAGCGACGTGTCGTGGGGGCCTAACGACAAGATGGTGTTCGCCGGCATGTCGGGCGGTATCAGCGATCTCTATCTCTTCGATCTCAAGTCGGGCAATCAAGAGCAGCTCACGCACGACCGGTACGCGCAGATCCAGCCGACGTGGTCGCCCGATGGCAAGACCGTGGCGTTCGTGACGGACTCGGGCCCGCTCACCAACCTGGACACGCTCAAGTACGGCCCGATGCACCTCGCGCTCATGGACATGGACACGCGCAAGATCTCGCTCGTGCCGGTGTTCCCCGACGCGAAGTCGATCAATCCGCAATACTCGCCGGACGGCAAGAGCATCTACTTCGTGTCCGATCGCGGCGGATTCGACGACATCTATCGCGTCAACCTCGAGTCGAATGAGATCTACGAGGTGACGCGGTCGGCGACCGGCGTGAGCGGCATCGAGGCGCTCTCGCCGACGATGTCCGTGGCCAAGAACGAGGGCCGCATCGTGTTCTCGTTGTTCGAGCGCGGCGGGTATTCCCTGCACCGCCTCAACGCCGATCAGACCATGGGCACGCTGCTCGGGCCTAACGTGGATACCACGTCGATCGCCGGCGCGATGCCGCCGCTGCATCCGGTCGAAGTGGGCGAGATCACGGAGCGCGTGCACGATCCGGTCACCGGGTTGCCGGCGGCCGAGCAGTACGCGACGCTGCCGTACAATCCGAAGATGTCGCTCGAGTACCTTGGCTCGCCGAGCGTGGGCGTAGGCGTCGGCCCCTACGGCACGATCGCCGGCGGCGGCGTGACGGCGTACTTCTCGGACCAGCTGAGCAACAACATCATTGGCGTCGAGTTAGGCGGAGCCGGCGACATTCAGGATTTTGGCGGACAGGTGTTCTACGCGAACCTGGCCCACCGATGGAACTGGCAGGTGGGTGTGTCGCACACCGTGTATCCGCTCGTGGGAGCCGACGCGTTCGACTCGACGCTCACGGACGCCAACGGCAATCCGGTTCAGACGACGGTGTTCGAGCAGCGGCTCATCCGGCAGTTCTACGATCAGATCAATGCGGGCACCCAGTACCCGTTCGACCTGACGAAACGCCTCGAGTTAGGCGTGTCGGCGACGCACCTGAGCTATGGGACGCAGCTCTTCCAGGTCTTTCTCGATCCGACCACGGGCATCCCGATCGGCGAGACGCAGCGGAACGTGTCGTCGGGACTGCCGACGTGGAACTACGTGTCCCTGACGGCGGCGTTCGTGGGCGACTACTCGTACTACGGCTTCACGTCGCCGATCGCGGGCGGCCGCTACCGCTTCGAGGTGGATCCGTCGTTCGGATCCCTTTCGATGGAAAACGTGCTCGTCGACTACCGGCGCTACTTCTTCATGCGCCCGGTGACGCTGGCGTTCCGCGCGATCCATATCGGCCGGTACGGCGCCGACGCGGACAATCCGGAGCTCTTCCCGCTCTACGTGGGCGATCCGCAGCTGGTGCGCGGCTACGACGTCAACTCGATCAATTCCAACGAGTGCGTCGCATCGACGAAGAGCAGCTGCCCGGTGTTCGACCGCCTGATCGGCAGCAAGATGGCGGTGGGCAACGTCGAGCTCCGCATTCCGTTCACGGGAACGGATCAGTTAGGCCTGATCAATTTCCCGTATCTGGCGACGGAGATCTCGCCGTTCGTCGACGCCGGTGTGGCGTGGACGTCGGCCGACCAGCCCAACATCGAGTTCTCGACGACCTCGCAGGGCCGCGTGCCGATCTTCAGCACGGGCGTGAGCATGCGCATGAACGTGCTCGGCTATCTGGTGGCCGAGGTGTGGTACGCGCATCCGTTCCAGCGTCCGAATGCGAAGAATCAGTGGGGATTCCAGTTGACGCCGGGATGGTAGGCAGTTGGGGAAACGGCGTTGACTGAGGGAAGCGGCGACTGGCATCGCCTTTGGGAACAGGGTACAGGGAACGGGGCGCGCCCGAGAGCGAGGAAGGGCCTAACGCAAGGCGATAGCGTTAGGCCCTTCCCGTTTCCCTGTTCCCTGTCTCCTGTTCCCTAAGGCGACGCCAGTCGCCGCTTCCCCGACCTTAGGGTTCGAACTTCGGCGTCCCGTTGTCCGCCCCGTTGTCGGTCACGCGGGCCTGCGCGCTGCCGTCGGCGTTCATGATCCAGACGTCCGAGTGGCCGCTGCGCGAGCTCTCGAACACGATCTTCTTGCCGTCGGACGACCACGCGGGGGTGCCGTCGAAGCCGGCGCTGGTGGTCAGTCGCGTCTGGTTGCTGCCGTCGGCGTTCATCACGTAGACCTCGACCTGCGCGGAGTCGGCCACCGAACGATCGCGGTCCGACTGGAACACGATCTTGCCCGTGATCGACCACGAGGGCGACGCGTCGTTCGATTGATCGTTCGTCAACTGGTGCGCGTTGCTGCCGTCGGCATTCATGATCCAGATCTGCGTGGTGCCGCTCTTGTTCGACTGAAAGGCGATCTGCGTGCCGTCGGGCGACCACGCGGGCGCGTTGGCCAGCGCGTCATCGTGCGTGAGCTGCGCTTCGCTGCTGCCGTCGGCGTTCATCACCCAGATCTCGGCGTGACCGGTCACCGTGTCGGTGCGCGTCGACGCGAACGCGATCTTGCTGCCGTCGGGCGACCACGCGGGGAGCCCGTTCTCGCCCGGGTCGGTCGTGATCCTATGGAGGCCCGTGTTGTCGGGCTTCACGACCCAGATGTCGAAGCCGTGTCCGGTGTGCTGCCGGCTCGATGCAAACGAGATCAGCGCCCGGTTAGGCGACCACGACGGGAGACCGTCGAAGCTCGACGACGAGGCCAGCGTACGCGAGCCCGTGCCGTCATCGTTGATCGTGAGCACGTCGCCGCTGTCGGCCGGGAACGAAGCGAATACGATTTGCCGCAGCACGCACGACACCTGGAACGACACGGCCGCCGCCGCGCCCGCCGTTACCGTGACCGTCTGCGTGTCGCTCGGCGACACGGTACAGTTGGTTCCGACGGACGTGAGCGCCACCTGATGACTGCCGGCCGGAACGGCGGAGAGCGTCACCGCATCGGTGATGCCAACCGCGTGACCGGACCCTCCGTCGACCACGACGCTGTACCCACTCGAGTCCACATCCGCGCCTGTCGTCGCCGACGTCACGTTGATCGATCCTGTGTTGACGCCCGTTCCGTTGCTGCTGCCGCAGGCGGCGAGCGATGTCACCGCGGCGAGCGCGACAATGGCGGACAACAGGCGGGAGACGGGACGCGATCTGGGATGGTGCATTGAGCCTTCCTCCGAACGAATGGCCGAGTGCCGGACGCGATGTTTGTCCGGCAGCGCCCGCTTGGTCGAGCGACGCCGCTACTCGGGGCAAGGGAGATGCCAGCCCCGCGCCCACGG
>JANWIK010000128.1 GCA_025449955.1 Gemmatimonadaceae bacterium | reverse complement strand
CGACGTGAAAGCGCATCGTGACGACGAGGTCTCGCGTCGCAGCCGTGGTCGAGTCGACCGTGACATCGTAGCGAACACTGGATATCGGAGCTGAAACCGGCAGCGACTTGTGCGCCGAGGCCTGCGCGCCGGAGGTCTGCCAGCCGGCGGTGGCAATGGCGGCGATTCCCAGGATTCTGGCGTGATGACGTAGCATGTCGAAGACGTGTGTGTGCGTGGTTGAACGCCGAGGATTCACTGACCTTGGACAGTACGTCCTCGGTCGAAGGTTGAACAGGACGGGCGTGCAGCGGCTTGCGCGGGCACTGTCGTCCGCCGAAGTTCTGTGCCCATGCCGCAGGCGAAACGGGCAGCGCGTGCGCGCCGGCCCTCGTGGGAGCGATTGCCACGATCGGAGCTCATGCGCGTCCCGCTGCGGGACCTGGGCATCTCGATCGACGGCTCATGGCTCGAGCCGCAGATCTTCCAACTGCGACAGGAGCTCCTCGATCGGGCCCTGGTGTTCCAACCGAACATCTGGCTCTCCGAGGAATGGTTCTCTCCGTTGGGCATCCCCGGATTCGCCGCACCGTTCTACCTGACTCACCCGCGCTTGATGCGACTCGAGCGCGCGCAGATGTTGGACGTCGAGGGCGGCACGCACGGCGAGTGCATGCGCATTCTGCGTCACGAAACGGGACACGCCATCCAACACGCCTATCGCCTGCACCACCGCCGCCGCTGGCGCTATTTGTTCGGCAGCTCGGCGCAACCGTATCCCGACCAATACCGGCCTAACCCGGCGAGCAAACAGCATGTCCAACACCTTCGGCTCTGGTACGCCCAGAGCCATCCCGATGAAGACTTCGCCGAGACGTTCGCCGTGTGGATGCGGCCGCGCCGCCGGTGGCGGAAGCGCTACGCGGCGTGGCCGATCGCGCTCCGCAAGCTCGAGTACGTGGACGAGCTGATGGCCGAAGTGGGCGGGGAGCTTCCGTTAGTCACATCACGCGCGGTCGTCGAGCCCCTGCATCGCATCGCGACCACCCTCGGCGCCCACTACGACGCGCGCCGACGGCGCTACGTGGTGGAGGTGCCCAACACGTACGACCGCGACCTGGAGCGCCTCTTCTCTCGCGACCCGGCCCACCGCGCGCACGAATCGGCCGCCGCGTTCCTGCGGCGCCATCGCACGACCATCCGCCAGCTCGTCGCCCGCTGGAGCGGCGAGTACCAGATCACGCTCGACGCGGTGCTCACCGACATGATCGTCCGCTGCCGCGAGCTCAAGTTGCGTGCCGTCGGTGCGGAGCGGCCGCTGGTGACCAACTTCGCCGTGCTGCTCGCCGTCACCATCGCCCGCGTGCTCTATAGCCGGCGGCGCGAATGGATCGTGCTATGAAGCGCCTCCGCGTGCTGGCGCTCGTGTACCCGGACCACGTGCCGCCCGATTCGCTCGACGGCCTCGAGGACAAAGACATCCTGCCGTGGCGCGCCGAGTACGACGTGATCACGTGTCTCAAGAAAGCGAAGCACGAGGTGATGGCATTGGGCGTCCAGGAAGAGCTGCAGCCCATCCGCGACGCGGTCGAGTCGATGAAGCCGCACGTGGCGTTCAATCTGCTCGAGGAGTTCCATCACAACGCGCTCTACGATCACAACATCGTGAGCTTCCTCGAGCTGATCCGGGTGCCCTACACCGGATGCAACCCGCGCGGCCTGGTGATCTCGCGCGACAAGGCGTTGGGCAAGAAGCTGCTGGCATACCATAGAATCCGCACGCCGGCCTTCGCCGTCTTTCCGTTAGGCAGGCGCACACGCCGGCCGGCCAAGCTCGGCTTCCCGCTCATCGTCAAGAGTCTCACCGAGCACGCCTCGCTCGGCATCGCCAAGGCGAGTCTCGTTCGTGACGATGCCGAGCTCGAGGAGCGCGTCCGGTTCATCCACGAGACCCTCGACACGGACGCCATCGCCGAGCAGTTCATCGAGGGACGCGAGTTGTACGTGAGCGTGTTGGGGAACAGCCGCGCGAAATCGCTGCCCACCTGGGAGCTGGTCATCGAGCACAGCGCACCGAACGAACCGCTCATCGCGACGGCAAAGGTCAAGCACGATCTGGAATATCAGGAGCGGCGCGGCGTCCAGCTCCAGGCGGCGGATCTCGGCGAGCCGATGGCGACGACGATCGGCCGCTTGAGCCGGCGGATCTATCGCATTCTCGAGATGTCGGGATACGCGCGCATCGACTATCGCCTCGACGAGCACGGCGTCCTGTGGTTTCTCGATGCGAATCCCAATCCCGATATCAGCGCGAGCGAGGAGTTCGCCTCGGCCGCAAAGCGCGCCGGAATGAGCTACACCGCCCTGCTCACCCGCATCATGGCACTCGGTCGCTCGGCGCACGGGCATCGCCCGTAGGCGGAGGCGTGGAGGGTGGCCTCTTCCGGACGAGGCCGGATCAGCACTTATTGATGCCGAGCCGCACACACTCCCCGCCATCGGAGCTCCCTATGAACGCGCTGGTCTCCCTCGGGCATCTGTGGCTGCCCATCCTCCTGTCCGCCGTTATCGTATTCCTCGCTAGCTCCCTGTTGCACATGGTGCTCAAGTACCACCACTCCGACTACAGAGGATTGTCGAACGAGGACGCGGTGCGTGCGGTCATCAACGCCGGACGCGCCGGGCCGGGCCAGTACGTCATTCCCTACTGCCCGAATCCAAAAGAATTGGGGACGCCGGAAATGACGCAGAAGCTCGTGGAGGGACCGGTCGGGGTGTTGGCGGTTCATGCCAACGGACCAGTCAGCATGGGAACAATGCTCGGCAGCTGGTTCGTCTATCTGCTCGTTATCGCCTTCTTCACGGCGTACGTGTTGTCGCGCACCATGCCGTTAGGCACGCCGTACCTGGTGGTGTTCCGCACCGCGGGAACCGTCGCGTGGATGGGTTACTCGGGCGGCGAGATCGCCAATGCGATCTGGCGCTACCAGCCGTGGACCGTGACGTGGAAGAACATCCTCGACGGATTGATCTACGGCCTGCTCACGGCCGGCGTCTTCGGCTGGCTCTGGCCTCGCTGACTCGCCGACGCGCGCCGCGAGATGCCACGAAGGATGGCATCTCGCGTTGCGCCGCCGACGGACAGAATTCCCGCTCGCGCAGCGAGGTCGTAACGGAGTTCGCCGGCGCCGCGAGCGATGCGACGGGGCACGCACATCGGGCGTGACCGCCATCGCCGAGGCCGAGTCAAGCACACGTATGGCCTCCTCGCAGCGACTCGCGTCTGCCGCCTCGCGCGGCCCCTGGGTTTCTCACGCGTGGCGCATGGTCGCGGCGATCGCGTCCACCGGCGCGGCCGTGGTGTCCCTCGTATCGGCGCTCTACACGTACGGCGTGATCGGGCGCTCGGACTCCCACCAGACCATCGGCAACTTCGGCGCGGCCTGGGTCGGCGTTAGGCCGGCGGCGGACACCGCGCTCGCGATCGGCGACACGCTGCACCTGGCCGCCACGATCACCGATCGCAGCGGCAGCGTGCTGGTCGGCGCGCATCCGACGTGGACCAGCGACGACCCGCGCGTCGCCGCGGTGTTAGGCGACGGTTCAGTCGTGGCGCGCGGCCCCGGCGCGGCGGGCATCGCCGTCATCGTCGGCGGGTTGGTGGCGCACGCCCGCGTCGTGGTGGCCCAGCGCGTCGCGGTGGTGTCGGTGGAAGCGACGGCGCTCGACAGCGCGGTGACGGTCGCCGAGGACGCGCGGGTGGCGCTGCACGCCGTGGCGCGCGATGCGCGCGGATACGTCGTCGCCGCCATCGCACCGCGCTGGCACATCGACGATACCACCGTCGCGTCGATCGACACGGCCGGCATTGTGGCGGGTCATGCGCAGGGGCGATCGATCGTCACCGCGACGGTCGGTGCGATCGATGGGCACGCGGCGGTGAGTGTCGTCGCGACGCCGTCGGCGATCGCAGCCGTGTCCGGAACGCAGCAGCGCGCGCTCGCCGGACGTGCGGTGCCGCAGGCCATCGTGGTGCGCGTGACGAATCGCCATGGCCGGCCCGTCCAGAATCAGCTGGTGACGTTCGTCAGCGCCGGCGGCCAGGGGACGCCGGCGCCGGATACGTCGCGCACCGACGCCGACGGCCGCGCGCGCGCCATCTGGACGTTAGGCGCGCGGCCAGGTCGCCAGACGCTGCTCGCGTCGGTGGACCACCTCGACACGACCGCGCGCGTGGACGCCGAGGCGGATCCCGTGGCGCGCGACACGCGCGTCCTGCCTCTGGCGACGCGGTTAGGCGCAGAGGCCGGCGCGTCGTTCGGCGACTCGGTGGGCCTGCGGGTGACCGACAGTACCGGGCGGGCGCTGGCCGGCGTGCCGGTGACCTGGGTGGCGCTCGACGGTTCCGTTAGGCCGCTCGGCGCGCGCACCGATTCGCTGGGCCAGGCGCGCGTCCGGTGGACGTTGGGCGCGTCGCCCGGCGCGCAGCGCCTACGCGCCCAAGTCGGCGCCGCCGAGAGCGCCGATCCGGTCGCGCCCCTCACGATCTTGGCGACGGCGCGAGCCGGCGCGCCGGCGACGATCGTCATCGTCTCGGGCGACGACCAGCACGCGATGGTCGGCGCCGCGCTGCCCAAGGCGATCACGGTGATGGTGACCGATGCGCACGGCAACCGGGTGAGCGGCGTGCCGGTGGTGCTGTCGCCGTCGGGCGGCACCGTGGCCGACACCGCGCTCCGCAGCGATTCGGCGGGCGTCGTCCGCACGCGATGGACCATGGGGCGCGCCGCCGGGCGCCTAACGCTGGCGGTGCACGTGGACGGCATCACCACGCTGATCGCCGTGCGCGCGCACGCGCTGCCCGCGTCGCCCGCCAACCTCTCGTTCGATGATGCGCCGCCGGCGCACGGCGGACGCAGCGTGCGTCGGTTGGCCGCGCTGGTGACGGACGCATATGGTAATCCGGTACCCGATGTGCCGCTCCATTTCACCACGCGCACGGGGTCGGTCACCCCAGCCCGCGGCGTGACGGACACACATGGACGCGTATCGCTCGCCTGGACGATCGCGCAACACACCGGTGAGCTCACACTCACGGGCGCGACCGTAGGACACGACGTGACGGCGGCGTACACGGTGCACGCGACGACGACGCAGGCCGGAGCGCACGCGCAGCGATAGGCGGGCCGGTCTTGCTACATTGCGGCCCGTGCAGTAGCGTCGTGCGCCGTTGGTCCCTCCGTCCGATCTTCCTTCCACGTACATCGGCACCCGCATGTCCAGACCATTTGGTGCATTCGCCACTGGCGCGCTCACCCTCGCCTTCGCGTCGCTCGGCACCGCAGCCGCACAATCGAAGTCGACACCCCTCGGCTACTACAGATTCCCGGCCATTCACGACACGACCATCGTGTTCACGGCCGAAGGCGATCTGTGGACGGTCGGCTTGGGCGGCGGCGTGGCGCGCCGATTGACGAGCGGGCGCGGCGAAGAGTCGAACGCGGCGATCTCGCCGGACGGCGCGACCATCGCGTTCACTGGCGAGTACGAAGGGCCGGACGAGGTGTACACGATGCCGATCTCGGGCGGATTGCCCGTGCGACGCACGTGGGACGGCGGCTCGGACGTCGTGGCCGGATGGACGCCCGATGGGCACGTGCTCTATGCAACGCGGACCTATTCCACGTTGCCCATTGTGCAGTTGGTGTCGCTCGACACGGCGAGCGGCGTGCGCACTCGTGTTCCGTTGGAGCAGGCGTCCGACGGCGCGTACGACGGCACCACACTGTTCTTCACGCGCTTCGGATTTCAGGGCAGTCACACCCGACGATACAAAGGTGGGACGGCTCAGCAGCTCTGGAAATGGAGCAGCGCGATGCCGGAGGCCCTGCCTCTCACGAGCGACTACGCGGGCACGAGCAAGCGACCCATGCCGTGGAACGGCCGGATCTATTTCGCGAGCGACCGCGACGGCACGATGAACATCTGGTCGGTGGACGAGGACGGCCACGATCCCAAGCAGCTCACGCACCACACGGACTACGATCTCCAGTCGCCGTCGGTGTCCGACGGGCGCATCGTGTATCAGTTAGGCGCGGACCTGTGGACGCTCGATCTCAAGACCGGGCAGGACCACGTGATCCCGATCCGGTTGGCCTCGGATTTCGATCAGATGCGCGAAGAGTGGGTGGACACGGCGATGAAGTGGGTGACCAGCATCCACGTGTCGCCAGCGGGTGATCGGGTAGTGCTCACGGCGCGCGGCCAGTTGTTCGTCGCACCGGTGAAGGCCGGCCAGGGTCGTCTCGTGGAAGCGGCGCGGCATCCGGGCGTTCGCTATCGCGATGGCCGTTTCATGCCGGACGGCGACGCGCTGCTCACGCTGTCCGACGAGAGCGGCGAAGTGGAGCTCTGGACGATGCCGGCCGACGGCGTCGGCGCGCCCCGCCAACTGACCCGCGACGGGACGGTGCTCCGGTGGCAGGCTGTTCCGTCGCCTAACGGCAAGCTCATCGCCCACACGGACAAGGACCAGCGCCTGTGGGTCTACGACGCGGCGAGCGGGAGCTCCAAACACATCGGCACGTCCGACTACGGCGACTTCAGCGACCTCGCGTGGTCGCCCGACTCGCGGTGGCTGGCGTATCAGGTGACCTCGCCTAACGGACTGGGCCGCATCGACGTGTACGACGCGCGGTCGGGAAGCATCACGCCGGTCACGAGCGACCGCTACGACTCGTACGCACCGGTGTGGAGCCCTGACGGCGCGTGGCTCTGGTTCCTCTCCGACCGCCGGTTCCGCTCGAGCATCGGCTCGCCATGGGGGCCGCGTGCGCCGGAGCCGTTCTTCGACCGGCAGAGCGAAATCTTCGCGATCGCCTTGCACAAGAACCAGCGCTTCCCCTTCGCGCACGCTGACGAGCTCCATCCGGACACGAGCGAAGCGCCCAAGAAGCCGGCCGCGCGCTCCGGCGCCACGAAACCGGCCGAGTCGGCGGACTCGACTAACGCGGTGACCATCGACACCGCCGGCATCATGGACCGTTTGTATGAAGTCCCTGTTCCCGCCGGAAACTACAGCGCGCTCAACACCGATGGCGCCCGTCTCTATTTTCTATCGGCGGAGCCAGGCGGCCCGCGTCGCGCGACACTGAACGTGCTCTCCATTACGCGCGTCGATCCGAAGATCAGCACGCTGCTCGAGAACATCACGGGCTACGAGCTGTCGGCCAATCGCAAGAAGATCCTGATCCGCCGTGGCGACGACCTGTTCGTCATCGACGCCGGCGCGCATGCGCCCGAGAAGCTGACCGATGATCAGGTCGACCTCTCGGGATGGAAACTGCACGTCGAGCCGCGCGAGGAATGGGCGCAGATGTATCGCGAGGCGTGGCGGTTGGAGCGCGACTACTTCTACGACCGCAACATGAACGGAATCGACTGGCCGGCCATGCGCAAGAAGTACGAGCCGCTCGCCGATCGCGTGACCGATCGCGAGGAGTTGTCGGATGTGTTTGGGCAGATGATCGGCGAGTTGTCGGCGCTGCACATGTTCGTGTACGGCGGCGACGAGCCCGCGACGACGGCGCAGATCGAAACCGGTTCGTTAGGCGCGGAATTCGCGCGCGATGCGAAAGAAGGCGGCTACCGCGTCGTCCACGTCTATCGGAACGACCCCGATGATCCCGAGACGCTGTCGCCATTGGCGCGTCCCGGCGTGGACGTGCACGACGGCGACGTGCTCGCCGACGTAAACGGGATGCCGACGCTCACGGGACCATCCCTCGGCGCGTTGTTGCGGAACACCGCGGGCACGCAGGTGCGGCTGCGGGTCAAGACGGGCGCCGCAACGCGCGACGTGATCGTCGAGCCCATCTCCACGCGCGCGGCGGTCAATTTGCGCTACGACGAGTGGGAGTACACGCGGCGCCTGCTCGTGGACAGCCTGAGCCACGGACGCATCGGCTACCTTCATCTGCGGGCGATGGGCCCGAACGACATCGCGCAATTCGAGCGGGACTTCTATCCAGTCTACAATCGCGATGCGCTGATCGTCGACGTGCGGAACAACGGCGGCGGCAACATCGATTCGTGGATTCTGGAAAAGCTCATGCGCCGCTCCTGGATGTTCTGGCAGCCGCGCATCGGCGCGCCGTACTGGAACATGCAGGAAGCGTTTCGCGGACCGATGTCGGTGCTGGTGAACGAGCACACCGCGTCCGACGGCGAGGCGTTTGCCTACGGATTCCGCTCGCTTGGGTTAGGCAAGGTGATCGGCACGCGGACGTGGGGCGGCGAGATCTGGCTGTCGTCGTCCAACGTGCTGGTGGACCGCGGCATCGCGACGGCGGCCGAGATGGGCGTGTACGGGCCGAACAGCGAGTGGCTGATCGAAGGACACGGCGTGGACCCCGACATCGTCGTGGACGACACGCCGCACCAGGCCTTCCTGGGTCACGATGACCAGCTCGTCACGGCGGTGAAAACACTGATGGACGACTTAGCCAAACAGCCGCCGAGCGTGCCCAAGCCGCCCAAGTATCCGCACAAGGGTCCCTGATCCTGGAGCGCGCGCCGCATCGCGGCGCGCGCTCATGACGCGGCCGGCCTTGCCTCGCAGCTCGAGTCCGTCGCCACGCGCGCGCAAATAGCGCGCGTTGAGCTCGTCGGCGCCCAGGTCTTCGATGGTGCGATAGCCCATGTGCCGCAGCGCGCTCGCGAGCTCGTTCGAGTCGAAGAATCCAACGAATGGCTCGCCGGCCTGCGCGACGCGCTCAGCCAGCGCATCGAATGCGGCGTGGTGCTCCGCATCGAGCGAGGACCGCGGGCGCGAATAGTCGAACACGATTGCATTGCGATCGCTGAGGGTTGCGATGCGTCGCAGTGTGTCGAGGGAGACATCGGTCGCCAGGTATTGCGTCACGCCTAACCACGAATAGAACGCGGGGGACGAGGCGGCATAGCCCGCGCGGACGAGCCCATCGACGAAGGTTTCGCGGCTGAAATCGACCGGCGCGAACGCGAGCGATGGCGGTATGGCGATGTCGGCGCGTCGCAAGTATTCCCGCTTGAGCTCCTGCGTGGCCGGGTGGTCCACCTCGAACACGCGCAGGCCCGCGTACGGATTGCGATACGCGAACGTGTCGAGTCCGGCGCCGAGGACGACGTACTGGCGCACGCCGCGCTCGACAGCACGGGCAAGCTCGTCTTCGGCCACGCGGCTCCGGATCGACAAAAAGATGCGCAGACCGCGCGACCAGCCCTGATCGGGTTGCGTGACGGCGTCGCGCACCGCGGCCTCGAACTCCGGACCGAGGATGCGGAGCGCAAGCGGGTCGCGGAAGATGGGCGGCTGCTCGCGCAGCTGGTGCGCCGCGCGGCGCTGCGCCACGCGCTGCGCCGTGAGGCTCGCCCGGTCCTGGAGCATGGCGTGCGTTAGGCGGCGACGGCGTCAGTAGTCGTCGTTGCCGTCGTCCTCATCCTCGACACCCGGCAGTCCGCGCGGATCGGGCTTGACCGTGAGGGGCTGCGCGTACGTTTTGCCGTTCACCGTGAGGCGCGCGGTGAAGGCGCCCAGGAGCGGGATGCGACGCCGCCCGAACCCGCCGCCGCCGCCCGGTCCGCCGCGCGGCATGTCCTTCACCGGCAGCCACACGATGCGGTGCATCCCGGCTGCCGTCTCGAACGGCTCGGGCGCCGGACGCCACAAGGCCGTGGTATTCGGAATGCCGGGGCGGCGACGGCCGCCGGCCGGCGCTTCGGCGGACGCCCCATTGGAAAAGGTGTGCACCACCTTGCCGTCCGCATCCAGGATCTCGAGCGTCACCGCGCCCGACGCCGCCGCTTTGAAGTAGTAGTCGATGGCCGCTCCGTTAGGCGGATTCGCCGCCTGCGGCTCGTCCTTCTGCAGCGGTGTGCCGTTGTCGCCGCCTTGCTGGTAGTAGATCGCATCCGAGGGCTTGAACAGCACCACCTCGGACGCCAATTGCGCTGCGTCGAGCTGGCGCAGCGGCGTGATGTCGTCGATCACCCAGAAACCGCGGCCGTGCGTGGCGACGACGAGGTCGTTCTCGTACACCTCGAAATCGCGCACCGACGTGGTCGGCAGATTGAGCTGCAACGGCAGCCACGCGTCGCCGTCGTCGAACGACACGTAGGCGCCGCGCTCGGTGCCCGCGAAAAGAAGTCCGCGGCGCATCGGGTCTTCCTTCACCGTGTGCACGTAGACGCCGGCGGGCAGTCCCTTCGTGATGCGCTGCCACGTTTTTCCCACGTCTCGCGTGCGATAGATGTACGGTTCGAAATCCTGCAACTGATGGCGATCAACGCTCGCGTACGCGGTGTTGAAGTCGAAGTGCGAGGCCTCGAGCATCGTCACGCGGCTCCATGCCGTCATCGCCGGCGGCGTCACGTTTTGCCAGTGGCCGCCGTTGTCCATCGTCAGTTGAATGGCGCCGTCATCGGTACCGATCCACACCATCGGAACCAGGATCGGCGACGGCGCGATGGTGTAGATCACGCCGCGCTGTCCGTTAGACCCGGTGTCCGCGGCCGCCGCTGCATCCAGGCCCTGCGGCACGCCGGGCTGCGGCCGCGTGAGATCGGGACTCAGCTTCGTCCAGGTCTGCGCGCTGTCGGTCGAGCGGAAGAGATACTGATTGCCATAGTACAGCGCCCGCGGATCGGCGCGCGACACCACGAGCGGCTGTGTCCAGTCGGCGCGCGCGGTCTCGCCTTTGGGAACCTGCGGCGCCGTCGTGCCGGGCACGGCAACGTTGAGCGCCAAGTCGAAGCGTTGCCCGGTGCCGCCGAACACGATACCGGGATGCAGCGGATCGCCGGCGGTGTATCCGCTCTCGCCGCCTGCACCGATCGGCTCCCAATCGCGCATCGAGAGCTCGCCGAACTTGCCGCGCGAGCGCACGGCCACTGCGCCGCTGTCCTGTTGGGCACCGGTCACCCAGTATGGGAACCGATAGTCAATGGACACATGATAGATCTGCGCCGTCGGTTGATTGAGCCATGAGCTCCAGGTCACCTCGCGCGGATCGTCCGTCTTTGCGTTGCGCGTGATGACCGTGCCCTGGTCGCTGGCCACGATCATCGTATTCGGATCGTCGGGCGACACCCACGGTTGATGATAGTCGTCGCCACCGGGCGAGCCGCGGAGCGGCACCCACGTGTGTCCGCCATCCATCGAGCGCGACACGGACACGTTGGCGACGTACACGACATCGGCGTTCTTGGGATCGACGACGATGTGCTCGAAGTACCACCCGCGGCCCCAGAGCGCCGAGTCGTTAGACAAACGGGACCAGGTCGCGCCGGCGTCATCGGAGCGGAAAAATCCGCCTAACCCTGGAACGCCGACGCCGAACTGGCGGGCCGCCACTGCGGCCTGCGACGTGTCGACCGGAATGCTCGGGTCTTGCATCAGGTCATCGATCACCGCGTACACGCGCTGCGGATTGCTCGGGCACACCGCGATGCCGGTCTTGCCAATGCCTTCCTTCGGCAAACCATTCGTGAGCTGGTTCCACGTATCGCCGCCGTCGGTCGACTTGTAGATCCCGCCGCCGGGACCGTTGGTGGGCGCGTACACGAACCAGGGCGGACGGCGCGTGTTCCACAAACCGGCGTAGATCACGCTCGGATTGGTCGGATCGATCACGACTTCGACGGCACCGACGTTCTCGTTCTTGAACAACACTTTCTTCCAGCTGCGACCGCCGTCGGTCGAGCGAAAGACGCCGCGGTCGGCGTTCGGTCCGTAGAAGTTTCCGATCGCCGCCACGAACACGATGTTCGGATCGTGCGGGTGGACCGCAACCTTGCCAATGTGCTGTGTGCCGTCGAGTCCGATGTGCGTCCACGTTTTTCCGGCATCGGTGGACTTGTACATCCCGTTGCCGAATCCGGTAGAATCGCGCAGCGTGCACTCGCCGCTGCCCACGTAGACGGTGTCGGGTGCTGATGGCGCGACCGTGACGGCGCCGATCGATGCGACGGGATTGGCGTCGAACACGGGCTCCCACACGCGTCCGGCATCGATGGTCTTCCAGAGACCGCCATTCACCGATCCGGAGTAGAATTCGTTAGGCCGGCTCGGCACCCCGGTCACGGCATCGGTGCGTCCGCCGCGGAACGGACCCAGGAGGCGCCACGTCAATCCCGAATAGAGCGGCGCCAGATCGTCGCCCGGCGCAGCGAGCGCTGACAGCGCGCCCGGCGAGGCGTGTACGGTGCGGCGGACCACGTCGCGCAGGACGGACGGCGTTCCGGGAAAGAGCGTGAGCGCGCCGCCGAGCAGTCCGGTGCGCACGAGAAAGTCGCGCCGGGTGACGTCGCTTTGCGGCTCGTCAGGTTCCGGGCGCGGAAGGTTGTCGCGTGTCTCCACAGTCGAGTCTCGTTGGGTGCAGGGGCCGTGCGTGCGATCGAATGCGTGGGGTCGCACGTATCGCGAGTCAAATAGGACGTGGTACAGCGCGTGTCAAGCGAGTCACCCAAAGGGGACTCAGCGGCTCGACGCCGCGTAAGCGATGGGATCGCGCACGCCGGCAGCCTCGAAGCCGCGCAAGCGGAGGAGGCACGCGTCGCAGTGTCCGCAGGCTTCGCCGGTGACCAACGGATCGTAACAGCTGCAGGTGTCGCCGTAGTCCACGCCTAACGAAAGGCCGAGTGCGATGATCCCGGCCTTGGAAAGATGGAGCAGCGGCGCATGGATGGCGAATCGGCTCGTGCCGTCGACACCGGCTTTCGTGGCGAGGTTCGCGAGTCGCTCGAACGCTTCGATGAACGCAGGCCGACAATCCGGATAGCCGGAGTAGTCGAGTGCGTTCACGCCAATGAAAATGTCCGCGGCGCCTAACGACTCGGCGAAGGCCAACGCGAGCGCGAGGAAGACGGTGTTGCGCGCCGGGACGTACGTGACCGGAATGCCGGAGCCGATCGCATCGTCGGCGCGATCTTTCGGCACGGGGATGTCCGCCGTGAGCGCGGAGCCGCCGAACGCGCGCAGGTCGAGGTCGACGATTTCGTGTCGCGACACGCCCATCCGTTGGGCAATGCGCGCCGCCGCATCGAGCTCGGCGACGTGGCGTTGACCGTAGCGCACCGAGAGCGCGGCGACGTCGAAGCCATCGCGGAGCGCGACGGCGAGCACGGTCGCGGAGTCGAGGCCGCCGCTCAGCAACACCACCGCGCGCGGACGAGACGACGTGTCGGTCATGTCCTGGAAGCTACGCGGACGTCGCGCGAATGGAGAGAGTGCGAAGCGTTGAGCGGAGGTGCTGGTGCCTGGTGAGCTCCTCTGTAGTTGCTCGAAAGGATGCCGCGACGTTTCTTGAGGGGCGCCTCCGGGACGGGTATCTTGCCAGTGTGCCTTCGTCGATCAACACTGCTGATACCGCCGCGCGCTGGCCCGACCTCCCGCTCGCGCCGTGGCAAGACACGTACACCACGCTGCACATGTGGACGCAGATCGTGGGAAAGACGCGTCTCGCCCACGCGCCGATGGTCAATCACTGGTGGCAGGTGGCGTTGTACGTGACACCGCGCGGGCTCACCACGTCGTCAATGCCCGCCGGTGATGGCGCGCGGTCGTTCTCGGTCGACTTCGATTTCATCTCGCACGAGCTCGACGTACAATCGAGCGACGGACGCACAGCGAACGTGCAGCTCGAGCCACAGGCGGTGTCGGCGTTCTACGCGGCGTACCTCGAGGCGTTGCGGTCGCTCGACTTGTCGGCGGACATTCACCCGGTGCCGGTCGAGGTGGAGGTCGCGATTCCGTTTGCCGACGATCACGAGCACACGGCATACGACGCCAACTCCGCACACGCGTGGTGGGTGATCCTCAGGGAAGCGCATCGCGTGCTCGAGCGCTTTCGCGGACGGTTCTTCGGCAAGAGCAGCCCGACGCACTTTTTCTGGGGCAGCTTCGATCTGGCGCAGACGCGATTCTCGGGGCGCCGCGCGCCGCGCCACGGCGGCGGCGCGCCTAACTGTCCGGATTACGTGATGGTGGAGGCGTACTCGCACGAGTGCTGCAGCCTCGGGCTCTGGCCGGGAAGTCCGGGCATGGCCGGCCCCGCCTTCTATGCGTACGCCTACCCGGAACCGGCGGGTTACGCCGCGCGCGGCGTACGACCCCGTGGAGCGGGCTACGTCGACGCGATGCGCGAATTCGTCATGCCGTACGACGTGGTGCGCCTCGCATCGTCGCCCGACGACGCGATTCTGGATTTCGCGCAGTCGGCGTACGAGGCGGCCGCAGAGTTAGGCAATTGGGATCGCGCCGCGTTGGACCGGCCGGCCTCCGAATGGCCGTGAGGCACCACGTTGCGTCGGTCAGGGAATGCCGATGAGCTTGTGCGTTTGCAGCGACAGCCGCCAGCGAGGGTGCGCGAGGCAGTAAGCGAGCGCGCACTGCGTATTCTCGATACGCCGATCGCCATCCATCGGCTGCAAGAAGAAATGCGAGAACTCGAGCGACTCGAATCGCTCCGGCTGCGCCTCGGGTTCCGTTTGCGGATAGACGAGCTTGAGCTCGTCACCGTGCAAGAGGCGGAGCGGCGCCCCGGCCTTCGGGCTCACGCAGATCCAATCGAGACCCGGCGGTGCGGGCTGTGTACCGTTGGTTTCGATCGCCACTTCGAAGCCCGCGGCGTGAAACGCGTCGATGAGCGGCACGTCGAGCTGCAAGAGCGGCTCGCCGCCCGTGCACACGACCAACGGCTTTCCCGTGAGCGGCCGGCCCCCGTTCCACATGAGCGTCGCCGCATGCGCGAGGTCCGCCGGCGAGGCGAATTTTCCGCCGCCCGGGCCATCCGTGCCGACGAAGTCCGTGTCGCAGAACGTGCACACAGCGCCGGCGCGATCGCGCTCGAGACCCGTCCACAGGTTGCAGCCGGCGAAGCGGCAGAACACGGCGGCGCGACCGGTCTGGGCGCCCTCGCCTTGCAGCGTGTAGTACAGCTCTTTGACGGCGTACGTCCGAGGCACGATAGCGGATCCGTTCGTTAGGCACGCGCGCACGGCGCGAGATCGCGCCGCACGCTCTCACGCAATCTCGGCGTGCCGCGCCGTGCCCGCCAGCGGGGGCGCCAAACCCGCCGCGGCGGCGAGCGCGGTGCGCGCGGCCGCAATGCGCGCGAGCCATTGAGCGACCGGCGCCGCCTGCACCGCAACATCGGCCTGATCGCCGGCCGCGACGCCCGATCGCGCGACGAGATGACGTACCGCATACGCCAGCTCGACGGCTGCGCGCACCGACTCCATGTACGGCGGCACGCGCAATGGGACGTTGATCTCCCACGCCGGGCTCGTCGATTGGCGCAAGCGCTGCACGGCACGATCGACACCGCGCGCCCAACGCAAGCGGACGCGCGGTGGCATGGATGCAGCATCGGGCGCGGTCAGCGCGGACACCGCGCGATCGGCCTCGCGCAGGAGATCGGCGGCGCGGCGATCGACCGAGATCCGCGCCGGCGCCGGCAGTACGACGCTGGCGACGATAGCGCCGATCGCGGCGCCGATCAGTGTCTCCTCGAGTCTCACGCCGAGCAACGCCGACGAGTAATTGCCGATGGTGTCGTAGAGTAGCGCGAGCGCCGTCGTGAAAAACACGATCATCCAGGCGTACGACAGGCCGCTGAAATAGAACGCGCCGAACACGCTCGCGAACAGCAGGACGAGCGCCGCCGGTTGGTCGCGTCCGACGATCTGCGCGACGGCTACGCCTAACACGACGCCGCCAACCGTGCCCAGAATGCGCTGCCACGCCCGCGACAGGCTCTCGGCGCGATTGGTGGCGCGCATGAACACGACGAAGGCACCGACCACGGCCCAGTACCAGCGCGCCGACGACACGGGATGGCCGGCGATCGTCGCCAGTGCCGCCGCGATCGCGGCCTGGATCGCGAGGCGAAGCGTCGGCTTGATCGCGGTGCGCCGCGTGGCCGTGGCGTCCGGATTGGGACCCAACGGCGTCACCCCACCCGCGGCAGTGACCGCTTCGTCGAGGACGGCGTCGGCAGGGTTCGGCGCACGCCACGGATGGTGCCGCTCCAGGATGCGCCGCGAGAATCGCAGTGGCCGGGCGACGGCACGCGGCAACGGGTGATCGTCCGCGCATGGGGCCGGCTCCGCTGCCGGCGGCTCGCGCACCAGCGCGCCTAACGCTGCAATGCCGGCGGCGATGTGCGCGCGATCGCCGGCCGGCGCTCGCCCGCGGCGCGCGGCGTCCACGACGTCGGCCACGGTTTCCACCGCCAGCTCCACCTCGAACACGTCGAGCGCCCAGTGGTCGACCACTGCGCTGCGATGCGTGCGCGCTTCCGCTTCATCTTCGAGGGCAAGAGCCGCGTCGTTGAGGCGGGCGAGCGTCACGCGCGCGCGGTGGCGGCGCCACCACAACGGCGTGCGCGCCGATACCATCACGGCGAGCGAGTCCAGCACGCTCGCAGCGCGGGCCCGAAACGCCACGAGCAGACCGTCCAGCAGACGGTCGGGCGCGTCGCGCACCACCCCGAACGTCACGACGTACGCAAGTGCCACGCTGATCGCGATGGCGATCGAGGCCATCGCGAAATCGTTCTCTCCGGTGTGCGCGAAGAGGGAGAAGAAGTAGCTCATGAAGGCGAGCAATCCCAGCGTGCTGCCACGCGGCCCGTAGCGACGCGCAAACGTCGCGGCGAACGCCACCACGCACAACAGCACCTGATCGAGCCATGGTCGCGAGGCAGCCATCGAGCCGGCGCCGACGGTGACGAGCGCAACTGGTATGGCCAATGACATCGTCACCCGGCGCGCTCCGAGCGAGTTGTCGTACACTCGCGCCGCCGCCATGGTGCCGACGACGATCCCCGCCAACAGCAGCGTCGCCGGCTCGTGGCGCGCGCGCGCAACTGGAACGAGCGCAAGGGTCGATGCCGCGGCGGTGAGCGTCGCCCGGGCCGCCGAGCGCGCGCGCGTTAGGCCGGGATCCGAGGCGATCAAGACGTCGAGCGATGCGCGCCGCAAACGCTTCACGCTCCAGATCGGTGCATAGATTGCGCCACGGACCGGTTGACCGACTGGTGGCTGGCGCACATCGTTCGACCTCACCTGGCGCACCGCACCGAGCTCGACGACGCGCGACTCCCTTCACGTTAGGCACAATGACCCGCACCATTCCGGGCGCCCGGACCGCCCTCGATCGACTCGGCGCGCTGCCCATGCTGCCGATCGTGGCCGGCCAAACGCCCATCCACGAGATGCCGCGCCTGCGTACGGCGCTCGGCGGCGGCCCGACGCTGCTCATTAAACGCGACGATGCCATCCCGTTCGGATTCGGCGGCAACAAAGTGCGCAAGCTGGCCTACGTGGGCGC
Organism: Gemmatimonadaceae bacterium; assembly: GCA_025449955.1. Classification (GTDB taxonomy): domain Bacteria; phylum Gemmatimonadota; class Gemmatimonadetes; order Gemmatimonadales; family Gemmatimonadaceae; genus JADGGM01. The sequence continues at coordinate 2,140 of JANWIK010000128.1, read as the reverse complement.
CGACGCGCTCGCATCGGGCGCCGACACGTTGATCACGACCGGCGGGGTGCAGTCCAATCACGCTCGCGTCACCGCGGCCGTCGCCGCGACGCTCGGCATGCGCTGCGTGTTGATCGCGAACGGGACGCGCCCGGAACGGCCCACCGCGAACGCACTGCTCGACGCCTTGCTCGGCGCCGAGGTGCGGTATGTCGCGTCGCGCGAGGAGCGCAACGCGGCGTTGGAGGCCGCCGCCGACCAGGCTCGCCGGGATGGACGCGTCCCCGTGACCATCCCCTTGGGCGCGTCGACGCCGTTAGGCGCGATGGGCTACGTCCGCGCCGTCGGCGAGATGCTCGCGCAGGTCGCGCCGCCCGACGTCATCGTGCACGCCGGCTCGTCGGGCGGCACGCAGGCCGGGCTCGTGGCCGGCTGCGCGATCCACGGCATCGAGACGCGCGTGATCGGCGTGAGCCCGGACGACCCCGCGACGTCGATTGCCACCCGGATCCGCGACATCATCGTCGGAATGGGACCACTGTTAGGCGTGGATGGCGCCGTGCTCGCGGCCGCGCGGCCCATCGATGTGAACGACGCGTTCATCGGCGATGGCTACGGTGTGCCGAGTGACGCCTCGCGCGAAGCGCTGCAGCTCGCCGCGCGACACGAAGCGGTGTTCGTGGACAACACGTATACGGCGAAAGCGTTGGCGGCGCTCATGGCCGCGGTGCGAACCGGTCAGATTCCCGCCGCTGCGACCGTGCTGTTCTGGCACACCGGCGGCCAAGTGGGGATCTTCGCCTAACGCGAGCATCCGCGCCCGGCTGCCGGGGCCGGATCTGTTCGTCAGCTCCGATGACGTGCGCGCGTACGAGCGGCCTTCCGCGCCGCCGCCGATCGACCACCTGCCCCTTTCGTCCGAACCGCTTTCGTGGCCGACGCGGAGCGCTGCGATGCACTCCGCCGGCGCGCACTCGAGCGCGCCTGCCTGGACAATGAACTGCGCGATGCCGCGGCGTGTCCCTCGCGGCGCAGTGCGCCGGCCACGGCACGCGAACGCGTCCGCGACGTTTTCCGCCCGCGCTTCCGTCCCTTCGCCAGATCCCGCTTCGCCTGGCGCTTGGTGCGCGCCGACGAGCGCTTGCTCGCCGGTAGTTTCACGCCGGACCGGCGCGCTTTCGACAGTCCGATCGCAATCGCCTGCTTCGTCGATCGCGCGCCGTGTTTCCCTTCACGAATGTGATCCATCTCTTCCCGCACGAACTCGCCCGCTTGCGTCGATGGCGACTTCCCTTCTCGCGCATCCTCGTGCGCACGCTCGATCGTTTCCTGTTCCGGCATCCTGTCCTCCTTCCGACTGGCCAGCGTTTCACTCGCCCCAAAACGACGAGCCGCTCGAGTGCATACCTCGAGCGGCTCGCATAACACGGACCACACATCGTGATTGGCGGGACGCGAGCCCGCGACGACGTGCATCAGCGCATCATCGAGGATTCTCCGGCTTGTTCGGCTTCTTGGGCGGCTTCGCGACCGTGCGTGCCTTGGGTTGTGCCGTGGGTTGTGCCGGCATCTTGCTCTTCCCCGCGGCGGCCGCTTCCTGATAGCGCCCGGAGAGCGAGCGATGCTCGGAGTCTTGACGCGCCGTCAACTGGGGCACGGTCTCGCCCTTGGGCGGCTTGGCGAATTCCTGCGCGTGCCGCTGCTCCATTTGCTGCTGTTGCGCCTCGTACGACTTGTCGAGCTGGGCGCGCGACTGCACCGCCGCCTTTCCGTTAGGCATGGGCGGCGAGCCGGGCGGCAGCCGCACCGGAGCGGCGGCCGGCTGCGCCGTCACTTTGGCGGTCGGATGACTGGGACCCGGCTGCGTCGGTGGACGCGTGACCGTCACCCGCGCAGGCGCGGGTTCCGTCGCCGGACGTGCCTGCGGCAAACCGCTGCGCGCCGGTTTGAGACCGGCGCCGCCAGGTACGACGGTCGTTGCCGGACGCTCGCGAATCGCGGCTGTCGTGACGGGCAGCTGCTTGCGCAGCGTCGCTACTTCCGTGTGCGTGAGCGGACGCCCGCCGGTCTTGGCCAGCTCCGACTGCTGTGCGGCGAACGAGATCGGCGCCGGCGGCGGCGCGTGCACCGCGAGAACCGGACGCCGCGCCAACACGACGGG
>JANWIK010000127.1 GCA_025449955.1 Gemmatimonadaceae bacterium | reverse complement strand
TGGCCCGCGCAGCGCGCGGCCGACGCGCGGCCGGCGCGCGAGTTCGAGCTGGTGCGCGAAGCGGTGGGCGCCATCCGGCAGATCCGCGCCGAGTACAACATCGCACCCGGTGCGCGCGTCGGCGCGCGCGTCGGCGGCGCCGCCCACGCCGCGGAACGCGTCCTGACCGAGGAGTCCGCGCTCATCGGCCACCTGGCGCGCGCCACCGTCTCGACCGGCGACGGCGCGCGCGACGGCGAGGCCGCGGCGCACGCGGTGCTGAGCGATGGCTCGCACATCCTCGTGCCGCTGGCCGGCGCCATCGACCTCGGCAAGGAGTGCGGCCGCCTGCGCGGCGAGCTCGAGCAGCTGGCCACGCTCAAGGCCGGTATCGAGCAGCGGTTAGGCAACGAGCGCTTCGTCACGCGCGCCAAACCGGACGTCGTCGAGGGCGAGCGGCGGCGGCTCCAGGAGCTGACCACGCGCGCCGAACAGCTGTCGGCCAAGGTGCAGACGCTGTGCGGCGGCTGACGGCCGCGCTGGTCCTTGCGTTAGGCGCGTGTGCGCAGCTCGGCGCGCCGCCGGGCGGCCCGCCGCGCCACGTGGCCCCCAAGATCGTCTCGATCACGCCCGACACCTTCGCCACCAACGTCAAGGCCAAGGAAGTCGACATCGTGTTCGACGAAGTGCTGGCCGAGAAACCCGCATCGCAGACCGCGACCACCCTGAGCGGACTCGCGCTCATCTCGCCGAGCGACGGGCCGCCCAACGTGGGATGGCACCGCGAACGGCTGAGCATCAAGGGCAAGCACGACTTCTTGCCCAACACCGCCTATACGGTGACGATGCTGCCCGGCATCGCCGACCTGCACGGCAACATCCTCAAGACCCCCATCACCATCGTGTTCTCGACCGGCGACTCGATCCCCAACACGCGCATCACCGGCGTCGCGTTCGATTGGGTGACGGCCAAACCGATTCCTAACGCAATGGTCGAAGCGGTCCAGCGCCGCGACAGCACCGACAGCACCGTGTATCTGGCGCGCGGGGACTCCCTCGGCGCCTTCGTGCTCGCGCACGCGCCCGCGGCAACGTACACGCTGCGCGTGTGGAACGACGCCAACAACAATCGCCTCATCGATCCGCACGAAGTGTGGGACAGCGCCCACGTCGTACTGCGCGATTCGACGCGCCTCGAGATGCTCGCCTTCGCGCACGACACCGTGGCGCCGCGTATCGACCAGTTCGCGATCATGGACTCGACCGACGTGCGCATCACGTTCGATCGCGCACTCGACACCGCGCAGAAGCTCGACACCTCGATGTTCATCCTCAAGCGCGCCGACTCCAGCGTGCTCGCGCTGCGCGGCGTCGAGCGCGCCGCGCTCTTCGACTCGACGCGCGCCGCGAATGCACCCAAGGACACGTCGCGCGCGGACAGCATCAAGAAGGCGGCGGCCGCCGCGGCCGCGGCGCCCACGCGCGGCCGGCGCGACCTGCTCGGCGGTCGCGCCGGACCCGACACCACCAAACGACCGCCACTTCCCAAGCCGAGCCGGCCGAGTCCGGTGATCGAAGTGGTGGTGGAGCTGGCAGAGCCGCTCACGCCGGGTACATCGTATCGCATCACAGCCCGCGACGTGCGCAACCTGCTCGGCTTCAAGGCGAGTCCGACCAGGGTGTTCACGATGCCCAAGCCGACGCCGCCCAGCACGAAGCCGGAAGCGCATCCGCCGGCCAAGGCGAAAGCGGACACCACGAAGCCGCCCCCGACACGCACCCCATGACCGATCCGCGACGCGCGTTGCCCAGCGTGAACACGCTGTTGGACTCGGCGGCCATGCGTCCCTTGCTCGAGCGCGCGCCGCGCGCGCTCGTGGCGGACGCGGTGCGAGACGCGGTGGAGCACGCGCGCCGCGACCCGGATCGCGCACCGCGCGATCCGGCATCGTGGCGCGCGGCGGTGGACCAAGCGCTCGACCAACGCGAGCGACGCTCGTTGCGTCCGGTGCTCAACGCCACCGGTGTCGTGCTGCACACCAACCTCGGCCGCGCGCCACTCGCGCGCGCGGCGCTCGATGCGATCGCGATGGCAGCGGCCGGGTATTCCAATCTCGAGTACGATCTCGAGCACGGCGCGCGCGGCAGTCGCTACGTGCACTGCGTTGGGCTGTTGCAGGAGCTCACCGGCGCCGAGGATGCGCTGGTGGTGAACAACGGCGCCAGTGCGATGGTGCTGGCGCTCAACACGTTTGCCGATGGCGCCGATGCGATCGTGTCGCGCGGCGAGCTGGTGGAGATCGGGGGCAGCTTCCGCGTGCCCGACATCATGAGCAAGAGCGGCGCGCGCCTCGTGGAAGTGGGCACGACCAACCGCACGCACCTCGAGGACTATCGCCGTGCGTTAGGCGACGGGACCGGCGTCGGCGCGCTGGTCAAGGTGCACCGGTCCAACTTCGCCATCGAGGGCTTCGTGGCCGAGGTGCCGGTGCGCGCGCTGGCGCCGCTCGCGGCGGCCGCGCGCGTGCCGGTGTTGCACGACCTGGGGAGCGGGCTCTTCCTGCCGCTCGACGCGTACGGGCTCGCGGGAGAACCGGTGGCGCGCGACGCGGTGCGCGACGGCGCGACGGTGGTCACGATGAGCGGCGACAAGCTGTTGGGCGGACCGCAGGCGGGCATTGCGTTAGGCACCCGCGACGCGGTGGAACGGATGCGGAAAAATCCGCTCACCCGCGCGCTCCGGGTGGACAAGCTGACGCTGGCGGCGCTCGAGGCGACGCTGGCGCTCTACCGCGACCCGGCGCGCGCGCTCGAGGAAATTCCGGCGCTGGCGATGCTCACGGCGCCGGTGGCGCGGGTGCGGGAGCGTGCCGCGGTATTGAGCGCGCGGCTGGCCGGCGCGGGCGTCGTGTCGACCGTGGTCGACACGGACGCCAGCGCCGGCGGCGGCGCGTTCCCCACCACGCGGATCCCGTCGGCGGCCGTTGCGTTAGGCGGGGACGCGGACGGGCACGAGGCGCGCTTGCGCGCCGCGGGGCCCGGACGCGTCCCGGTGATCGGGCGCATCGCCGACGGCCGGCTGCTCCTCGACCTCCGCTCGGTGCCGGCGGACGCGGACGACGCGCTGGCCGCGGCCGTACTCGCGGCACTGGCCTAACGATGCGGCCGGCGGTGTTCCTGGACCGGGACGGCACGGTGAACGTCGACACGGGCTACGTGGGCCGCGCCCGCGATGTGATCCTCATTCCCGGCGCCGCCAAGGCCATCGCGCGGCTCAACGCGGCCGGCATCCCGGTGGTGATCGTCACCAATCAATCCGGGATCGGACGCGGCCTGCTGAAACCGGACGACTACGCTCTGGTCCGCGACCGCGTCGCCGAGTTGGTGCGTGAGCAGAGCGGCGCCCGCGTGGACGCCACGTACGAGTGCCCGCACGACCCGCGCGTCGGCGAGTGCGCCTGCCGGAAGCCCGGCACCGCGCTTTTCGTCCGCGCCGCGCTCGATCTCGACCTCGCGCTCGACCGGTCATGGTACGTGGGCGACCGGTGGCGCGACGTCGCACCCGCCGTCGACCTGGGCGGCTTTGGGGTTCTGGTCCCGAGCGCCGGGACTCCCGACGACGACGTGCGGCGTGCCCGCGACCAGGCGCGGGTCGCCGACACCTTGAACGAAGCCGTCGACGCGGTGCTCGCGTCGCTCGCGCCGGTCCGGTAACATCCCTCGGATGCGGCGGATCGCGGTGCTGGCGTCGGGGCGCGGGTCCAACCTGGACGCCCTCCAGAGATACTTGAGCGCGATGGGACCGCGCGCGGCGGCGACCATCGCGCTCGTCGTGTGCGACCGCGACCGCGCGGGCGCGCTGGCGCTCGCCAATGCGTTAGGCCTGGACGCCCGCGTCTCGGCGCCGTCGGACGAGCACGCGAACCATCTCGCGGCGCTCCTATCGGAATTCGACATCGACCTCCTCGTGCTCGCGGGCTATGTCCGGCACGTCCCCGACGAGGTCGTGCGCGGATTTCGCGGACGCCTCGTGAACGTGCACCCTGCCCTGCTCCCCGCGTTCGGCGGGCAAGGGATGTATGGCGCGAGCGTCCACCGGGCCGTGCTCGACTCGGGCGCGCGCATCACCGGCGTCACGGCGCACTTCGTGGACGAGGCGTACGATCGCGGCGCGATCATCGCCCAATGGCCGGTCCCGGTCCTCGACGGCGACACGGCCGAGTCACTCGCCGCGCGCGTGCTGCGCGTGGAGCATTTGCTCTATCCGCGCGCCGTGCACGCGGTGGCCTCGGGCCGTGTGACGCTCGATGCCCACGGCCGCGCCAGTTGGGCCGGCGGCGAGCGCGCGCGCGGCCTGACGTTCGTTCCCCAACCCGTGGAGGACCACGAGCTTGCCCGGTACATCGATGACGCCTTGGGCTCCGACGCTCTTCGTTAGGCACATGGTCAGGCAGATTGGCCTGCTGGCTGCCGCCGCGTTCGCGGCGGCGCCGGCGGCGCGCGCGCAGGGCGCCGCGCCCGCGGACACCACCACGCTGCCCGCGGTCGAGTCCTGGATCGCGCTCGAGGCCGCGCCGGGCCGCGAGCAGGACGCGACGGCGATCATCGAGCGCGCGCTCCCCGGCTGGCAGCGCGATGCGTTAGGCAACCTGGTGCTCCGCCGCGGCAGCGGCAGCCCCCGCCGCATCGTCGCGTGCGCGCTCGATGAGCCGGGCTTCGTCGTGAGCGGCATCACCGCCGACGGCTATCTCCGCCTGCACGACCCCGCCGGCGTGCCGCGCCACCGGCTCTGGGTGCAGTTCCACGAGGGCCAGCGCATCATCGTCCATACGCGCCGCGGCGCCGTGCCCGGCGTGATCGGCGTGCGCAGCGTCCACCTCTGGCGCGGCCGCTCGCCCGGCGATCAACCGGCAACCATCGAGCGTCTCTGGGTGGATGTCGGCGCCAGGAACCGCGCCGACGTGCAGGCGTTAGGCATCGAGATGCTCGACCCGGTGTCGCGCGATTGGCCGCGATGGACGTACGCCGATCTCGTCGCCGGCCCCGCGGCCGCCGATCGGGTCGGCTGCGCGGCGGTCGCCGCGGCGTCCACCATCGCGCCCGAGCACGGCGAAACCGACTACGTCATCTCCGTCCAGAGCGCCTTCCGGTGGACGGGCCTGAGCGCCGTGGTCGCATCGTTAGGCGGAGCCGACACGCTGATCATCGCCGCGGCACGCGGCACGCCCGCCGCCGCGGCGGGCGGCTCACCGGTCATCGCGCAACCCGAGACGCGGACGCCGTTCGCACCGCTGCCCGGCGTGCAGGTGGGCGCCACCATCGAGCTCGCGGTTCGCGCGCAGTACCCGCACACGTTGGTCGAGAGCGTTCGCGAGGGCGACGTGGAGCAGTACGCGGCGGCGATCGCACGCGCCGCCGGCATCGCGTCGCGGCCGCCGCTCGTCGAGCTCGAACTCCCGGCCGTACGCGACGTCGAGCCGCGCGACAGTCTCGCCAATGCCGCCGCGTTGCTGCGCCGACTGTCGGACACGTACGGCGTGTCGGGCAACGAAGGCCAGGTGCGCGACGCGGTGCGCGCCGCGCTTCCGGAATGGGCCGCGGCTAACGCAACCGTCGACACCGCCGGCGATCTCATCGTCGCCGCCGGACCGGACCGTGACACGACGGTGTTCGTCGCGCACATGGACGAAGTCGGATACGCGATCACGAAGATCGCGGCCGATGGCACCGTGTCGCTGGCGCGGCGCGGCGGATTCCTCGAATCACTCTGGGAAGGGCAGACCGCGATCGCGCACGTCGACACGGGACAGGCGCACATCATGGTGCGCGGCATCTTCGTCCCGCGCGACAGCGCGCGCACGGAGCAGCCGACCGAGGTCACCGCGTGGTTCGGCCTCGACTCGGCGGCGTTGGCGGCGAAGGGCGTCACCGTGGGCACCACGGTCACGAGCTACAAGCGCGCGGCGCGCTTCGGCGTCACGCGATTCTCGGCGCGCTCGCTGGACGATCGCACTGGATGCACCGCGCAGCTGCTCGCCATGCGCGCGATCAATCCGGCGACGCTCACGCACAAGGTGATCTTCGCGTTCTCGGTGCGCGAGGAGACCGGGTTGTTCGGCGCCGCGGCGCTGGCCGCGACGTGGGGCGCGTCCGTTCGGCGCGTGCACGCGATCGACACCTTCGTCTCGTCCGACGCGCCGCTCGAGAGCGACCGCTTCGCCGACTCTCCGTTAGGCGCGGGCGCGGTGGTGCGCGCGCTCGACAACTCGAGCGCCACGCCGCCGGCCGAGGTCGACCGGGTGGTGGCGCTCGCGCGCGCGGCGCGCATTCCGATCCAGGTGGGCACGACCAACGGCGGCAACGACGGCAGCGAGTTCGTGCGCTACGGCGCGGTGGACGTCCCGATCGGGTGGCCGCTCCGCTACTCGCACTCGCCGGCGGAAGTGATCGACCTCCGCGACGTGGTCTCGCTCGCCCGGATCATCGAGCGGCTGGCGCGCGCTTCGGAGCCGGCACACTCGGCGCCGGCCAAGCCCGCGACGAAGCCGGCCGCCACGCCCGCGCCTTAGCCAACACGAACCCAGGACTCATGCCTCGCGCTCTTCTGTCGGTATCCGACAAGACCGGTCTCGTCGATTTTGCCCGCGGCCTCGCCGGACACGGGTGGGAATTGGTGTCCACCGGCGGCACCGCGCGCGCGCTGCGCGATGCCGGCCTAACGGTGAACGATGTGAGCGCGATCACGGGCGTGCCCGAGATGCTCGACGGTCGCGTGAAAACGCTGCACCCGGCCGTGCATGGCGGATTGCTCGCGCGCCGCGATCTGCCCGAGCACATGCAGGCGCTCCAGGAGCACGGCATCACGCCCATCGATCTCGTGGCGGTGAACCTCTATCCGTTCCGCGAAACCGCCGCTCGCGCGGGCGTCGCGCCGGACCACGTGATCGAGCAGATCGACATCGGCGGACCGTCCATGATTCGCTCGGCGGCGAAGAACTTCGCCGGCGTCTACGTGATCGTGGACCCGGCCGACTATGCGCGTGTCCTGGCCTCGCTCGCCGCCGAGGACGATGATCTCGATTTGCGCAGCCTGCTCGCCGGGAAGGCGTACGCCCATACGTCGAGTTACGACGCGGCCATCGCAACATGGTTCGCCAAGCAGCGCGACGTGCACTTCCCCGACTGGATCGCGTTGTCGCTCGAGCGCGCGCAAACCCTCCGCTACGGCGAGAACCCCGATCAGCGCGCGGCGTTCTATGTCGAGCGACCCGGTGCCGGCTTGCACGGGCTGCGCCAGCGCGGCGGCAAGGAGCTCAGCTTCAACAATCTGCTCGATCTCGACGGCGCGCTCGTCGCGACCGATCTCTTCGCCGCCGATCGCCCGTGCTGCGCCATCATCAAGCACACCACGCCCTGCGGCCTTGCGTTAGGCGAGACGGCGCTCGACGCCTACGAGAAAGCGCTGGCGTGCGACCCGATGTCGGCGTTCGGCTCGGTGATCTCGGTGAACGTGCCGGTGGACGAGCCGGCGGCGCAGGCCATCGCGCGGCTGTTCGTCGAATGTCTCGTCGCACCCGCATTCAGCGACGCCGCGGTCGAGGTGCTCGGCCGCAAGAAAAACTTGCGCGTGCTCGAGGGCCGGGCCCAGTGGGAGCGCGACGCATTCGATTTCAAGCGTGTGCGCGGCGGATTCCTGATGCAGGATCGCACCACGGTGGGCGACGAGCTCGCCTCGTGGACCGTCGCCACCAAACGCGCACCGACGCGTGAGGAGCAAGCCGATCTCGAGTTTGCGTGGCGAGCTGTGGCGAGCGTCAAATCCAACGCCATCGTGATCGCGCGACACGGCGCCACGATCGGCATTGGCGCCGGCCAGATGTCTCGCGTCGACGCGTCGTTCCTCGCCGTTCACAAGGCACAGAGCGCGGGACACGATACCCAAGGCGCGGTGTTGGGCTCCGACGCTTATTTTCCATTCCGCGACGGCGTCGATCAGGCCGTCGAAGCCGGTATCACGGCCATCGTTCAGCCCGGCGGGTCGGTGCGCGACGATGAAGTGATTGCCGCCGCGGATGAACGCGGCATCGCGATGGTCCTCACCGGGAAACGGCTCTTCCGCCATTAGACTAACGGACGCGTCGCGACCTTTCTTCTCACGACACGCATGGCCAACACCGAGCTCGACTACAAACCGTCGTATCTGGCCGCCGCGATCACAGGGGCGCTCATCTTCGTGCTCTACCTGCTCACGCTGTCGCCGTCGACGGCGATGTGGGACACGAGCGAGTACATCTCCGCGGCCTACGTGCTCGGCTTGCCGCACCCGCCGGGCAATCCGTTGTTCGTCCTCATCGGCCGCATGTTCGCGGTGCTTCCGCTGGGCCCGCTCAGCGTCGCGGTCAAGATCAACATGCTGGCCGCGCTCACGAGCGCGGTTGCCGCGAGCATGTGGTTCCTCGTGGCCGAGCGCGTGCTCGTATCGTGGCTGCCGGACCGGTGGCAGCGCATCACGGGCGGCGCGCTGGCCGCGCTCGCGGGCGCGACGGCGTTCACCGTGTGGAACCAATCGGTGGTGAACGAGAAGGTGTACACGGTCTCGCTCATGGGACTGGCGATCGTGTCGTGGCTCACCGTGCGCTGGTGCGACGAGCCGGAGGGACCGGCGGCCGACCGGACGCTCGTGCTGATCTCGTACCTGCTCGGGTTAGGCAACGCGAATCACATGATGGGCCTGTTGGCCGGGCCGGCCGTGGTGGTGGCGGTGCTGGTGCGCCGGCCCGACACGCTGGTGCGGTGGAAGCTTCTCGCGGCCATCATCGGCGCGTTCCTCCTCGGCAACACGCCCTTCCTCACGCAGCCCATCCGCTCGCTGCACCATCCGGCGATCAACGAGGGCGAGCCCACCACCTGGTCCGCGTTCTGGTACAACTTCAACCGCGGCCAGTACGGGAAACCGTCGGCGCTCGACCGGCAGGCGCCGTTCTTGGGCCAGTTAGGCATGTACTGGCTGTACTTCAAGTGGCAATGGATGCGCGACGCCGGGCAGCACTATCCGTTCTTCCAGGCGCTCATGGCCCTCGCCTACATGGCGCTCGGCGCGTTAGGCGGGTGGGTGCACTGGAAGCGCGACCGGAAGTCGTTCTGGTACTTCGGCACGTTCATGTTCACGCTCACGCTGCTCCTGATCTTCTACCTCAACTTCAAGTACGGCTACAGCCAGTGCACGGCGATGGGGAATCCGCCCGGCGTTCCGTGCGAAGTGCGCGACCGCGACTACTTCTTCATCGTGAGCTTCTCGGCGTGGGGCGTGTGGGTGGGGCTCGGATTGGTGTGCGTGTGGGGCTATCTCGCCTCGCTCGTCGGCACCGAAGGCATCAAGCGCGGCAAGGAGTACGTCACGCTCGCCACGCGCAACGGCTGGCTCGCACTCTCGCCGATGCTCGCCGTCGCCTTCATCCCGCTGGCGATGAACTGGAGCGCCGCGTCGCGCGCCGGCCAAACCGACACGCGCGACTTCGCGCACGACTTGCTCGACAGCGTCGAGCCGTACGGCATCCTCGTCACCGTCGGCGACAACGATACCTTCCCCCTCTGGTACGCGCAGGAAGTGGAAGGCATCCGCAGGGACGTGATCGTCGCCAACACGTCACTGCTCAACACGGATTGGTACGTTAGGCAATTGATCCAGCGGCCCGTGTATCCGTACGACAGCCTCGCCGGCCCCGCCATCTATCGCGGACGCGCGTGGCCCAAGCCGACCGGATCGCCGCTGCATCTCACCATCGACGAGGCGAACGCGCTCCCGCCGTCGGTGGAGATTTCCCAGCCGCAAATCTTCAAGGCCGGGAACCTCACCGCGACGATCAAGCCGCAGATGCTCGCGCGCGCCGATATCGTCGTGCTGCGTATGATCCGCGATGCCTTTCCCGACCGCCCGGTGTATTTCAGCCGTACCGCCGGCGGTTATCCCTCGGACTTGGGACTCGACTCGCATTTGCTGGGACAAGGGTTGGCGCGCAAGCTGATGCCCGACATCCCGACGTCGGGTAAAGACACGCTCGCGGTTCCCGGCGAAGGGATGCTCGACCTCAAGACATCCGATTGGCTCTGGAATCACGATTTCCAGGCGCCTGCGTCGTTGGCGCGTCGCACGATGTGGGTGGACCGCGCATCGGTGGGTATTCCCTACCTTTATATCGCCACCGGCTACACACTCGCGGAAGCCGAGGAAGCCGCGGGGGGCGACGCGAAGGACGCGGCGCACATCATGGAGCAGGTGCAGGCGATTTCCAAAGCGACGGACCTGCAAGGATTGTTCAGCGCACCCGAGCCCCAGCCGCCGGTTCCGCTGCAACCCGAGTCGAACATCACGAAACTCCTCGACACGGGGAAAAAGACCACGACGCCAAAGAAACCGTGATGGAACGCCGGCGGGCGCCGAACACGTCCGGGTTGCGTGCCCGCCACCGATGAGTGATGTTTTGTGGTCCGGAGGGCTAGACCTAATTGGTAAGGCAGCGGTCTTGAAAACCGCCGGGCGCAAGCCCTTACAGGTTCGAATCCTGTGCCCTCCGCCTGGTCTGGCACCTCGAGTTGATTCGACGCAGTGTGCTGGAGTGGTGGCCGAGAGGCTGAAGGCGGCGGTTTGCTAAACCGTTATAGGGTTGAAAAGCCCTATCGAGGGTTCGAATCCCTCCCACTCCGTTCAAGGGAAGCGCGCGCTTGCGCGCGCTTGAGGGACAAGGGAACCGGCGCCTGGCGGCGCCTCGGGGACAGGGGTCGCCTAACGGAAACTGCGGCCCGGCCCCTTTCCCAGAGGCGCCGCCAGGCGCCGGTTCCCCTGTCCCGAAGCGCGCAAACGCGCGCGCTTCCCGACCCCGACTATCTTGCGTCCAGTATGAGCTCTCTCACCGATTCTCCCCGCGTTCGCTTCGCGCCGTCTCCCACCGGCTATCTCCACGTCGGCGGGGCGCGCACCGCGCTCTTCAACTGGTTGTTCGCGCGCAAATTCCACGGACAGTTTCTGCTGCGCATCGAGGATACCGACAAAGCGCGCAGCACCGACGACAGCACGCGCGCGATCTTCGAGGGCCTCACCTGGCTCGGTCTCGATTGGGACGAAGAGGTGGTGTATCAGGCGCAGGGGCTCGAGCGGCATCAACACGACGCGCACGCGCTGGTCGATCGCGGGTTCGCGTACCGCTGCTTCTGCACGGCGGCGGAGCTCGACGCGCAGCGGACGGCGGCCACGGCACGCGGCGAGAGCTTCCGGTACGATCGCCGGTGCGACCGCCTGTCGCCCGATCGGGTGCAGCAGCGGCTGTCGACCGGCGACCCGTTCGTGGTGCGGTTTCGCGTGCCTAACGGGACCACATCGTGGGATGACGTCGTCCACGGACCGATCGCGTTCCCGAACAAGGACATCGAGGACTTCGTCATCCTGCGGTCGGACGCGACGCCCATCTATAACATGGCGGTGGTGTCCGACGACATCGCGATGGCCATCACGCTCGTGATGCGCGGCGACGATCACATCTCGAACACGCCCAAGCAGATCCTGCTGTACGATGCGTTAGGACACGCGCTGCCGCAGTTCGCCCACGTGCCGATGATTCATGGGCTCGACGGCAAGAAGTTGAGCAAGCGCCACGGCGCCACCGCGGTGGCCGACTACCGCAAGGAAGGGATTCTGCCGAGCGCGATGGTGAACTTCCTCGCGCTCCTGGGGTGGTCGCCGGGCGGCGACCGCGAAGTGATGTCGCGCGATGAGATGATCGCGCTGTTCTCGGTCGACGGTCTGCAGAAGAAAGCGGCCGTGTTCGACACCAAGAAGCTCGAGTGGATGAACGGCCAGCACCTCAGTCTCACGCCGGCCGCCGAGCTCGAGCCGCGCGTCACGCCGGACGTGATCTCGGCGGGTCTCGCAACGGCGGATGAGCTGTCCGAGAGGCGCGAGTGGTATTTGTCGCTGATCGAGTTGCTCAAGGTGCGCGCGCGCACGGTGCACGACATCGTGCGTCAAGCTGGTCCGTACTTTCCAGGTCCGCTCACGTACGACGACGAGGCGATCGTCAAACAATGGAAGGATCGCGCCGGCTCACACGACGTGCTCGCCGCGGTACGCAAATGTTTGTCGGAGCTCGCGCGCTGGGACTCCGCCACAATGGAAGAAGCGCTGCGCACGATCGCGGAAACACGCGGCGTCGCCGCCGGAAAGATCTTTCAGCCGCTCCGCTTGGCGCTCACAGGAATGACCGTGAGCCCTGGGATCTTTGACGTGCTCGTGACAATGGGACGCGACTTGTCGTTGCGTCGTATCGATGATGCGATTCACTTCTTGGAGGTCGATCAACATTTGTTGACATAGCAGTTGACCGAGCTCTTGGGTTCACAGTATTGTTGCGCAGAGCAAGGTTACCGGGAATTCACACTCGTATGGATTCCCGGTTTCGCATCATCGGGGGGATACCATGCCCGAATCGCTGACGCCGATCGAGCGAAAGGTCTACCACTACTTGCTCGACTTCCTCACCCAGAACACGTACCAGCCGAGCGTACGTGAAATCGGGCGGGAGTTCCGGATCAAATCCACGAAGACCGTTTCGGAAATACTGCAGGCGCTGGCGCGCAAAGGCTTCATCGAGCGCGACCCCTCGCGTTCGCGCGGCGTGCGCCTGTTAGGCTATCAAGGCGCGGGGCGCACCATGCCGGTGCCGCCCTATTCGGCCGCCGCGCCTGTGGCCACGTCCACGGGCGGCACTTACCTCACGATCGACCGGCGCTTCGTGCCTAACGAACGCGTCTTCTACGTGCGCGTCGAGCGGGTGGGCTCGGCCGCGCCCGGCGGCGGCATCCTCGACGGCGATTACGTGCTCGTGGATCCGGTCGCCAACGCCGGACCGGGCGACCTGTACGCCGAGCGCGATGGCGCCGGCGGCGCCGTCACCCTGCGCCTGGTCGACGGCGCGCGCGCGCACGCCGCCGGCACCCTGTTAGGAAAGGTGTGCGGGGTGTTCCGTCCGTTCTGTGAATTCGAGGACGCGCCGGCGCCGGCGGGCGACGCCTAACGGAACTACGGCTGGGCGATGGTGCTGTCCGCCTGCTGCTTGCGGCGCTGGCGGTCCTTCTGATCCTCGTCGTGCTCGCGCTGCTTCCGCTCGCGAATCCGCTTCACCGCCTCGTTGAACTCCTCTTCGTTCATCGCACGCTGCGCGTTGAACTGAATGTCCTGGTGCTGGTAGGCGAAGGCCTTGTTCTCCCCCGACGTGATCGGGTTCGCGCCCTTGTTCAGCGGGAGCAGCGCCAGGATGGCCGTCGGGATGGCGTGATCCCCGATGTAAATGTTCTTCGGGTCCATCCCCCACTTCTTTCCGTCCTTCGTGAACGTCCAATCGCCGGGCGCCTTCCCCTGGTGCGCGGCGATCGCCTCGAGCGAGTCGAGGTGCGGCTGCAAGCGCGCCATGATCACCGAGTCGAGCCGCTGGCTTTGCGAGCGCGGCACGCCCATCACCGGACCCGGCGGCAGCCAGAGACGCGGATCGGAGAACGACGGCGTAATGCCGCTCTCGGCGCCGCCGATGCCCACTTTGGGTCCGGTACCCTGCCCGCCGGTC
>JANWIK010000126.1 GCA_025449955.1 Gemmatimonadaceae bacterium | reverse complement strand
GCGTACACGGGCACGTAGGCGCCGCGCACCGGGAACACGCCCAACATCCCGGCCGACATGTCCGGCACCGGCTCGAGGGTCGGCATCTCGACCACCTCGAGCGCCGCATCGAGCGCGAGCGCGAACAGCTCGCCGCCCTGGCGGAAGAGCAGCATCTCGGTGCCGGTCCCGGGCGCGCCGCTCGCGGTCATCGCGCCTCCTCCGTCCGGTCGCGCGCCACGAGCTCGGCGATCGCGACCGGCAATACGCTCAACGGCAAGATCCGGTCGACGCCGCCGCCTAACGCAGCGGCGTGCGGCATGCCGTAGATGATCGACGAGTCGCGGTCCTGCGCGAGGCCCGCGCCGCCGGCGTCGTGGATCGCCCGCAGACCGGCCGCGCCGTCGCGGCCCATGCCGGTGAGCACCACGCCGATCGTGCGCGCGCCGAACACCTCGGCCGCCGACCGGAACAGCGGATCGGCCGACGGACGCACACCCCAGATCGTCGGCGAATCATCGAGCGCAATCGTGGGCGCGCCCACGCCCTGCGCGCGCTCCACGCGCATGTGCCAGCCTCCCGGCGCCACGTACACGCGATTCGTGCGCACCGCGTCCCCGTGCATCGCCTCGACCACCCGCACGTTGCTCTGCGCGTCGAGTCGCTCGGCGAGACTGCGCGTGAACCCTGCCGGCATGTGCTGCACCACGAGCACCGCCGCGTCGAGATCGCGCGGCAATCGCGGGATGATTTCGGCTAACGCGCGCGGGCCGCCGGTGGACGCCGCGATCACGACGGCGCGCGTCGCGGCTCCGGCGGCGCGCGTGTCGGGCACCACGGCGCGTTGGGCGGGCGCGTGCGGCTTCGCCAACACCTCGACGCCGCGCAAGTTCACCTGATCGGCGGCACGCAGCGCCTCGAGCAGCTGCTCGCGCACCGTGCCCAGGTCGAGGCTGATCGGGCCCGACGGCTTGCGCACGAAGTCGACCGCGCCTAACTCGAGCGCGCGGATCGTCAGGTCGCCCGCGTCCCCGGTGGCGGCGCCGCTCAGCATGATCACCGGGCGCGGCGACTCGCTCATGATGTAGCCGAGCGCGCCGATGCCGTCGAGCTCCGGCATCTCGACGTCCATAGTGACCAGGTCGGGATTGAGCGAGTGCACCTTGGAGAGCGCGTCGCGCCCGTTGCGCGCCGTGCCCACGACACGAAAGTCGCCGGCGGCGTCGACCATTTCGGCCACCAGCTTGCGCATGAAGGCGCTGTCGTCCACCACCAGCACGGTGCGGGGCGGCCTAGAGAACGACATCGCCCTTCACCATGGATCGCACCTCGACCCGGCCCGATGCGATGTCGAAGAACACGCTGCGACCGTGGCCGCCGCCGACATCTTCACCCACGATCGGCAGGCGCGCTCGGCCTACCGCATCGCGCGTGGCCAGCAAGTTGCGCTCGCCCATCTGGAGCCCGTTGGCCGGCAGCAGCGCGGCGAACATGCTCGCGCCGCCCACCAGGCGCGCGGTGATGCGCGTGGGCCGCGCGCCTAACCGCTGCATCTCCTCGAGCAAGAGGGGCACGGCCGATCCGGGGAACTTGGCGCGGTTGGACCGGTCCTGCGCCAGCGACTCGCTGGGCAACAGGACGTGCGCCAACCCGCCGATCTTGCGATCGGCATCGTGCAGCACGATGGCGACGCACGAGCCGAGCCCGATCGTGGTCAGCATCGCGTCGCCCTGCGCCGCGGCCGCATCGGCCACCCGCACTCGAATCTCCCTCACTGCCGCCGAAAAATGCGTTCGCGCGGTTCCACGCCCTGAAAGCGGGATCGCGCGGGACCGAACAGCGTCTCGACCTTGCCCAACACCAGAAAGCCGCCCGGTGCGAGCGCCTCGTAGAACTTCTGGAACAGCATCTCCTGGGTGTCGCGGTCGAAGTAGATGAGGACGTTCCGGCACGCGATCAAATGCATGTCCGGCGCCGGCGGCCCGTCGCGCAGCAAGTCGCGCCGCTCGAAGCGCACCAGCCGCCGCACGTCCTCGGTCACCACGTGCGGCGTCGACGCCGAGAAGTAACGCTCGCGCAGCACGTCGGGCGTGTCGGCGAAGGCGGCTTCGACGTACGCACCGCGCCGCGCCGCCTCGAGACTCGCCCGGTCGATGTCGGTGCCGATCACGTTCACGCGGCCTAACCGGGGCGATTCGCCGCGGTCGACCACGTAGCGGTGCATGAGGATGGCGAGGGAATGCGCCTCCTCGCCCGAGGCGCACCCCGCGCTCCAGATGCGGAGCGCCGGATCCGGCAACGCCCAGAGCGCCGGCACGCACGTCGTCTCGATGGCGCGAAACGTCTCCCAGTTGCGGAACAACTTGGTGACGTTGATCGTGAGCGCATCGAGCAGCAGATCGTACTCGTGCGCGTCCGCATCGAGCACGCTCGCGTAGTCGGTGTACGTGTGGACGCCGCGCGCGCGCATCCGCACCGCGATCCGGCGGCGGAGGCATTTCTCCTTGTAGCTCGCGCACGCGAAGCCGCGCTCGCGCGCGATCTTCGCCGTGAGCGCCTCGAACGCGCGGTCCGTCGCCGTGTCGGTCACGCCGGGAGGCTCCGCACCAGGTCGAGGTTGGCGCGCAAGCTCTGGTTGTCCGGATTGAGCGCGAGCGCGCGCTCCCAGTACGCCATCGCCTGGTCTTTCTCCTGCCACTTGTAGCGGATGTTGCCCAACTTGCAGTACACGTCGTCGCCTAACGCCGGGTTGAGCTTGATCGCCCGCTGGTACGCTTCCAACGCTTCGTTGTAGCGGCCCGCGCCGTACAACGCGTCCCCCATGTTCTTGTGCAATTGCGGCAGCGCGCCGTTCTCCGTGAGGCCGCGCTCCGCCGCCTGGCAGGCCGCGGCGAGATCGCCGCGCCGCTCGAACAATACCGCCAACGTATTGCAGAGTACCGGACCGCGCGGGTGCGCGGCCAGTCCCTCGGTCACGAGCGTGACCGCGCGCTCGAGATCGTCGCGCAGCGCGGCGGCGAGCGCCGAATAGTGGAACCAGGCCGGCGGCGGCACGCGCTTGCCGAAGAGGGACCGCGCGCTGGCGAGCGTCTCGTCGGCTTCGGCCAGGTCGCCGCGCTTGAGCGCGAGCACGCCTAACGAAATGCGGGTGCGCGGGTCTTCGGTGCCGCCGCGCCGCGCCGCCTCGGCCAACGCTTCACGCGCTTCGTCGTGATGGCCCAGGCGCTCCAGCGCGTAGGCCAGATTGTGGTACACGGCCGCGCGCGCCATGGGCTGCGACGCCGCCTCGCGCAGCGTGAGCACCGCCTCCGACCACCGCCCCTCGCGCATCGCGACGAGCGACAGGAAGAAGCGCGCCTGCACGTCGTTCTCCTGTAGCTCGACGACGCGACGGAATTCCCGCGTCGCCTCTTCGTACATGCCCGTCTTGTAGAAGGCGGCGCCGAGATTGCGATGCTCTTCCACGCGCGCCTCGAGCGCCACCTCGTCGACCGGCTTCGACTTGCCGATGATGTGCAGGAATCCCGCGGTCGCCAACCCGTAGAGCGCCTTCCCCACTTCGAACTCGCCCGCGCCCGAAACGTCGATCAGCGCCGTCACGTCGCGGCGGCCATCGATGAGCGGCAGCAGCTGCTCCTGCAGCGGCGTCCACTGCGCTTCGCTCGCCGCGAGCCGCCCATCGTCCACACCGAAGATGACGTCGAAGCTCGGCACCTTCTTCTCGATGAGACTCCACTCGTCCACGCGGCGCGCACCTTCGAGCAGCAACGACTCCGGATTGATCGACACCAGGAAGTCGTGCTCGTCGGGCCGGATGTCGGCCTCGAAACTGAACGTGCCCTGCGTCCACGTGAAGAGGTAGTAGACCGCCTCTTCGATCTGGATGCGGATGTAGCGGTGCAGCTCCTCGCGGGACAGAATCTGCCGTTCGATCAGGATTTCGCCTAACCGCTTGTGTCGGTGCTGCGTGCCCTGGACGTCGATGGCGCCATCGAGCTCGGCCTGCGTGAGCACCGCCGCCTTGACCAGCATGTCGCCTAACCGGTCGCGCCGGTTGACGATGGACGCGTACGAGATCCGGCCGCGATCGAAATAGATGTAGCCGAAGTTGCTGCGGTCGGTGACGCTGAGGCAGCCGGTCTTCTGCCCCATCGCCAGCAATTGCAGCACGTCCGGCAAACTCGCCTCGCGGAGACTCCCCTTGATCGCCATCAGCGAAACTCCTCGATGGCGCGGCCCGAGACGTCGGGCCAATCCCAGATCACTTTTTCTTCGTCGAGGAACAGCGGATCGGCGGGATGACCGTTGCCGTTGTGCGCCATCGCCGGTGCGGCCACGCGACCCTCGAGCTCCTTGCGCGCGAAATTCGCGGTGAGCGGGATGCCGACCACATCCGCGGCCTGCACCAACCGCTGTACCGTGGCCATGATCTCGGCCACGCTCGCCACCGCGCGCGACGCCAGGTAGTCGATGAGCGCACGATCGTGCCGCACGTCGGCCGCGGACAGCGAGCGTGCGTACAGCCGTTCGCGCAACACGTGATCGGGCGCCTGCATCTCCACCACCAAGCCGCCCTCGAAGCGCGAACGCAGGCGATCCTCGAGTCCCTCGATCAGCTTGGGCGCGCAGCGCATCGACAACACGATCTGCCGGCCGCTGGCGTAGAGCGCGTTGAAGATGTGGAACAACTCTTCTTGCGTCCGCTCGGTGCCCGCGCACTCGTGCACGTCATCGATGATGAGCACGTCCACCACGCGATAGCGCGCGCGCCACCGCTCGATGGTCCCGTCGCGCAGCGCCGCGATCAGCTCTTCGGTGAAGTGTCGCGCGCTCACGCACGCCACCGTCGTCGCGCCGCCCCGCAGGGCGATCAGCTCGTTGCCTAACGCATTGAGCAGGTGCGTCTTGCCGACGCCCGAGGGCCCGTACACCACCAGTGGATTGTACTTCTTGCCCGGCTCCTCGATCACCGTGTCCGCCGCGTGCACCGCGAGCTGGTTGGACGGGCCGACCTCGAAGTCCGCCCGTACGAAGTCCGGCGACGGCCCCGGCGGCGGCTCGGCTGCGCCTAACAGACGGGCCACGGCCAACTCGGCTTCGCCGACGCGTTCCGGGTCGCGGAACAGGTCCGACGACGCGAGCGATGGGTCGAGCGCCTCCGCTTCGCGGCCCAGGGACTGGAGGCGCGCCACCGCGCTCTCGTATTGGCGCACGGTGGCCTCGACGTCGGGCTCCTCGCTGGCCTCCAGCGCGCGCTCGATCGCCGCGGTGAGAAAGCCCTGCTCGCGCCACCGCGACATCACCTCCAGCAACCGGATGCGCCACGGCTCGATCTGTTGGGCGACCACCGCGCTCAGGTCGCTCAAGAAATTGGAGAACTCGCCGCCGCGCCGCGTGCGGCCGTTCGACGCGACCGCCGTCGCGACGGGCGCCTCCGCGACCTCCAACCGCTCGCCCAACAGCTCGCGCACGTTGAGCGCCGTTACCGCGCGTTCGCCTAACGTTTGACAGGCGATGAGCCGGTTGAGCGCGCCCTGCAGCTCGCGCACGTTGCCGAACGGAATGCGCGCGACTTCGTCCAACACGCCGGTGTCGAACTGCGCGCCGCGTTCGTCGCTCTTGACCCGCGCGATCGCCGCACGCGTCTCGTAGTCGGGAGCGCCAACATCAACCACGAGGCCGCCCGAGAACCGCGTGATCAACCGCTCGTCCAGGTCGGCGATCTCGGCCGGCGGGCGATCGCTCGTGAGCACGACCTGTCGTCCGCTCCGTTGCAATCCGTTGAAGAGGCGCAGAATCTCCGACTGCGTCTCGCGGCGGCCGGCCAGGAACTGCACGTCGTCCAGCAGCAGCACGTTCACGTTTTGGTAGCGCTCGCGCAGCGCATCGACCGCGCTCGATGCGACGCTCGCGTTGAGCTCGTCCACCAACTCATCCACCGTGCTGTACGCGACCTTGAGGTCGGGCTGCAACTGCCGCCCGAGATGGCCGATGGCGAGCAGCAGGTGCGTCTTGCCTAACCCAGATCCGCTGTAGATAAAGAGTGGATTGAACGCCGCGCCCGGCGCCTGCGCCACGGCGCGCGCCGCGGACACGGCGAGCCGGTTCGCAGACCCGACGACGTAGTTCTCGAAGCGGTAGCGCGCGTCCAACTCCACGGTCAGCGACTCCCGGCGTGTGCGGTAGAAGGCGTGGCCGGACTGCCGGCGGTGCTCAAGCGCCGCAGCACGAGCTCCGAGATACCGCGCAGCGTCTCGAACACGCCGGTGCCGTGCAGGGCGCCGGCGGCAAACGCGGGGACGCCGCGGAAATTGAGCGCGTGGTCTAACGCAGCGGTGCCGAGGACCAGGTCCGGCGGCAAGTCCTGTTTGTTGTACTGCAGGACGAGCGGCACCGTGCGCACGTCCATGCCGTGCTCGGCGAGATTGGAGTGCAGGTCCTGCATGCTCTCGATGTTCTCGTCGAGCTGGCGCACTTGGCTGTCGGCGACGAACACGACGCCGTCCGCGCCCTGCAGCACGAGCTTGCGGGTCGAGTGGTAGTAGACTTGCCCCGGCACCGTGTAGAGCTGGAAGCGCGTGTTGAAGCCCGAGATCGAGCCCAGGTCGAGCGGCAGGAAATCGAAGAACAGCGTCCGGTCCGTTTGCGTGGCCAGCGAGACCATCGTGCCTTTGCGCTCGTTAGGCACCTGGCCGTAGATGTAGTGCAGGTTCGTCGTCTTGCCCGACCGGCCCGGGCCGTAGTAGACGATCTTGCACGTGATCTCGCGCGTCGCGTAGTTGACGAGAGGCACAGGCTGCTCAGGCTGGGGGACGCGGTGCGCCCGCATCGCCTGGAGCCGGCGATTGCGCGCGCCCGAAAAGGACGGCGAGACTGCGATTCAGGTCTTGCTCGAAATTCACGTCGAGCGCGGGACCCGACTCGACCGGCGGCGGCGCCGCGTCGCGGAGGGCGTCGCGCAGCTCGCGGAAGTACACCTGCACCAAGCCGAGCGAGCTCTCGGCGTCGAAGGCCGTGAGGAGCACCAGCGCGCCCCGCGCCGTGGGCGCTTCGGCAATGAAAACCTGCCGATCGCGGCCGGCGTGATAGAGCTCGCGGAACGGGTGGCCGTCCAGCTCCTTGCCCAACTCGCCGGCCGAAGCGTGGATGGCTGCGCCTAACGCACAGGCGGCCATCACGTCCACGGCGCGCGTGAACCCGAACTGGCCCAGCACCTGTCCGCTCGGATGCAGGAGCAGCGCGAACTGCACGCGTGCGTCGTCCACGAAGCGCTGGAGCGGCGCTTCCACCCAGGCCTCCGCGACGCGCGCCCTCACGGCAGCGCCTCCATGGCGTGGAGCATCGCGCTCCGGATGAGCCCGATATGCGCCTTGGGTTCGGCGAGCGTGGCCAGGACGAGCCCATCGCGGCCCACCGCGCACACGTGGCCCTGCTCCGCCTCGAGCTGCAGGAACCCCACGGTCGCCAGGCCTGCCGCGTCGGTGCCTAACCGGGCGCGCCGGTACAGCGACGCGACGAGCGCACCGGCCACACCGGCCTCGATGCCCACCTGGACGTTGGCTTCGACGATGATGCCGTCGGCCTCGCTCACCAGAATGCACCCCAGCACGCCCCGCTGCCGCGTCACCGCCGACAACACGTCGGTGTAGGGCGTGCTCACGCGACCTCCTTGAGCCACGACTCGGCGCGCTGCATGCAGCGGTCGAGCACGCGGCGCACGAGCCCCAAGGGCAGCGAGCGCGCCGCCGCCACCAGCGCCAGCGAATCCTCGAGCACGGGGCCGAGGGCGATCGTCGCCACGTCGGTTTCGTAGACGACGGCGCGCCATGCGCCTAACTGGAGGTGCCGCACGGTGCGGTC
>JANWIK010000125.1 GCA_025449955.1 Gemmatimonadaceae bacterium | reverse complement strand
CCGCGCGGTGTCGCTGCTCGATTCCATTCTTCTCACGACCAAAGACGAGGACCTGCAGGACAAGGCGATCTTCGCGCTGTCGCAGCACGGCGGCGAACGCGCCGGGAAGATTCTGCGCGACCTGGCCAGCCAGCCCAACGTGTCGCAAGACGAGAAGTCGCGCGCCATTTTCGCGCTGGGCCACTATCGCGGTAATGCCGAGGACTTCGCCTATCTGCGCCAGCTGTATCCGACGCTCCATAACGAGGAGCTCCAGGAGCAGGTGATCCAATCGGTGGCGCAGAGCGACGATCCGGCCAACAGCCGCTGGGTGTTAGGCATCGCCCAGGACGCGCACGAGGACATCGAAGTCCGCAAGAAAGCGCTCTTCTGGGCCGGCCAGGGCGGCGTGCCGATCGCCGATCTCACGGCCCTGTACGGCCAGATGACCGACGACGCGCTCAAGGAGCAGGTGATCTTCGCGCTCTCGCAGCGCGACGAGCGCGAGGCGACCGACAAGCTCATCGACATCGCCCGGCACGACTCGAGCGTCGAGCTGCGCAAGAAGGCCATCTTCTGGTTAGGCCAGCGCGACGATCCACGGATCCGTCAACTCCTCGAGGACTTGATCAATGGCTCTCACTAACCGCGCGACGCGCGCGGCGTGCGGCACGGCGGCGGCGATCGCCGCCGTGCTCGGCGCGTCGGCCGCGAGCGCCCAAACGATCGCCGATCGCATCCATGGGGCGTCCGGCGATGTCGAAGTGCACTTTTCGGCGCGGCCGGGGGTATGCGGCGACGGCGAAGGGTCGATGTCGTTTCGCTCGCGGCGCTCCGCCGGGGATGACTCGTATTCGCATTGCGAGCCGGGTCCGGTGCGTGTCCGGCTCACGCTGAGCAACGGCGCGGTCCAGGCCATCCACACGCTCGTCGGTACCCGCCATCGCGCCATCGCCGGCCTAACGGACCTGGGCGCCGTGGGCGACCGGGACGCGGCAACGTACTTCCTCTCCATCGCCCGCACGGCGGAGGCGTCGGTGGCGCGCGAAGCGTTGGAGCCCGTCGCGCTCGCCGACTCCGTGACCGTCGCCCCCGATCTCTTGTCGCTGGCCGACGACCGCGCCCGACCAGTCGACGTGCGCAAGAACGCGCTCTTCTGGGCCGGCCAGGTGGACGAGAGCGACGTGAGCAAGCCCGTTGGGCGCATCGCCGGCGACTCGAGCGAAGATCGTCGCATGCGCGAGCAAGCCGTGTTCGTGTTGTCGCAGCTGCCGGACGGAGCGGGCGTCCCGGCGCTGTTGGACATCGCCAAATCCAATCGCGATTCGTGGCTCGCGGCCAAAGCCACGTTCTGGCTCGGACAGATCGACGACCCGCGCGCCGGCGCGACGCTCCGCCAGCTGGTCACGGATCCCGCCGTGTCGGCCGACGTGAAGGGGCAGGCCGTGTTCGTGTTGGGCCAGCACGATTCGCCGGACGATCAGGCCTTCCTGCGCCGCGAGTTCGACGCGTTAGGCACGAAGGCACTGCAGGACAAGGTGCTGATGGGCGTCGCGCAGCACGGCGGGCCCGATGCCAGGACCTGGCTGATGGGCATCGTGACCGACAGCGCGCGACCGGTCGAAGTCCGCAAGCAAGCGCTGTTCTGGGCCGGACAGGGCGATGCCGTCTCGACGGCGGACCTCGCCGGCCTGTACGAGCACCTGCAGGGCGACGCGCTGCGCCGCCAGGTCATCTTCCTGTTGTCGCAGCGCGATGACTCCTCGGCCACGGACGCGCTGATGCACATCGCGACCACCGACCCCGACCACGACCTCCGCAAGCAGGCGATGTTCTGGTTAGGCCAGAAGAACGACCCGCGTGTGGCCAGGTTCCTGGCCGGCATCCTCGAGCACTGAGGGATCCGACAATGCGGTATCCATCGATCGCGGCCGCGGCGGCGCTCGTCGCGGCGTTAGGCAGCGGGCGCGCCGCCGCGCAAACGCTGGCGCAGCGGGTGAGCGGCGCCGGCGACGGCCGCGTCCAGTTGCGATTCGCGTCGCGGCCCGGCGTGTGCGGCGACGGCCGCGGGCTGATCTCGACCGGCGACCACGACATCATGCGCGCCAACTGGTCGACCGGCGACGCCGCGAATTGGCCGCGCGCCTGCGCGCCCGGACCCGTCCGCGTCGTGATGTCGACGTCGCACGGCGACGTGGACCGCCTGCGCGTTTCGATCGGCGGCAACGACAGCGACGCCACGGTGCACGACCTGGGAACCGTGTCGGCGCCCGAGGCCGCCGACTATCTCCTCGGTCTGGCGCGCACCGCATCGAACTCCGTCGGCGACGACGCCGTCCTCGCCGCCGTCCTCGCCGACAGCACCACGCCGTGGCCATCGCTCCTCACGCTGGCGCGCGACGCGCGATCCGAAGACGCGCGCCAGGGCGCGGCGTTCTGGTTAGGCAGAGCGGCCGCGGCGTCGGTGAACGGCACGCCGCTGTTCGGCGACTCCGATGCGCCGGCCGAAACCTCCGACGAGGAAGTGCGCGGCCAGGCGATCTTCGCGCTCTCGCAGCAGCCGCACAACGAAAGCGTCCCGGTGCTCATCCAGGTGGCGCGCACCAACGCGGATCCGGTGCTCCGCAGCAAGGCGCTCTTCTGGTTGAGCCAGAGCGGCGACGACCGCGCGATCGACCTCTTCGGACAGATCTTGCACGTCGAGCGCTAGCGGCGCCGGTCTTCCGCGCGCACGCGCACGACCCCAACTTTCCGGCCGCGTCGCCAACTCGCGACGCGCGCCGGACCTCCCGTCCGACGCGCGGCGCGGCGTGCCCCGGGGGAAAGCCATGGTGTCCAGGCGGAAGTTCATTGGCGTGTCGGCCATCGCGGTCGCCGGCACGGCGTGTCATGCGTCGCTGGCACACACCAATCCCGAGCCGGCGGCGGAAAGCGCCGGCGACGGTGCGATGCCGCCCGCGGTCGCCGCCCTCACCTCGGCAAAGGCGCAGGCCCAACCGATCACCGTGGACGAGCGACGCGCGCGCATCGAACGCGCCCGCGTCCTGATGCACGACAACGGGCTCAACGCCATCCTGCTCACCGGTGGAACGTCGCTCGACTACTTCACCGGCATCGAATGGGGCCTGAGCGAGCGCCTGCTCGCGGTGATTCTGCCGGCGAGCGGCAGCCCGTTCCTCGTCACACCGGCCTTCGAGCACGCGCGCGCGATGGAGCAGGTCGCCGCCGGCCCGCTCGACACGGGCACCGAGGTGATGACGTGGCAGGAGCACGAGAGTCCGTACGCGCTCATCGCGCAGGGCTTGCAGTCGCGCGGCCTCGCGACCGGCAAGTTAGGCGTCGAGGAAACCGTAAAGTACGTGTTCAGCGATGGCGCCGCGCACGCGCTGCCCGCGATGTCGCTCGCCAGCGCGACACCGATCACGGCCGGATGCCGCATGGTGAAGACCGACCACGAAGTGGCGCTCATGCGACTCGCGGCCGCCGTCACGCTGCGTGCGTACCACGCGACGTGGGCATCGATCCGCGAGGGCATGACGCAGCACGACGTGAGCGATCTCGTGGCGGCGGGCCACCGCCGCCAGGGATTCGATGGCGATGCGACGGTGCAGGTGGGCGAGTACTCGGCGCTGCCGCACGGCTCGCGCACGCCGCAGACGATTCGCGACGGCACGATCGTGATGATCGACGGCGGCTGCACGGTGGAAGGCTACACGTCGGACATTACGCGCACGTTCGTGTTAGGCACGCCCACCGATGAGATGAAGAAGGTGTTCGACATCGTGTTCCGCGCGCAGACCGCCGCGCTCCAGACGGCGCGTCCCGGCCTCGAATGCCAGGCCGTCGACGCCGCGGCGCGCAAGGTGATCGTCGATGCCGGCTACGGTCCCGACTACACCTACTTCAGCCATCGACTCGGCCACGGCATGGGCATGGATGGGCACGAGTGGCCGTACCTCGTGCGCGGCAACACCCTCGCCATGCAACCCAACATGATGTTCAGCGACGAGCCGGGCATCTACATCCCCGGCACGTTCGGCGTGCGCATCGAGGACGACATGCACATCACCGCCGACGGCGCCGAGCTCCTCACGCCGCGGAGCCCGTCGCTCGAACAGCCGTTCGGACCGGCTGCCTAACGACCGGCCGGCGGGGTCGTGCCGCCCGCCGCGAGGCGCCGGCTCAGGGCGCGCAGCACGAATCGCACGCGATCGTTCCACGGCAGACGGCCGAAGGTCGTCTTCACCACGCCGCGCGTGAAGTACGTTTTCTCCGCGTAGTCGATGGCGACGTCGATGACCACCGGGCCGCCGCGCTCGGTGATGCCGGCGGCCTGATCGATCACGTCCGTGATCTCGACGTCGCGGTCCAGCCGTAGGTACTGGACGCCGAGTCCGCCGCTCAGCTGCTCGAGGTCGTAGTTGGGCAGGCGGCTCGCGCTCTTCCTGCCTAACGCAAGAGA
This sequence comes from Gemmatimonadaceae bacterium, assembly GCA_025449955.1. Taxonomy (GTDB): domain Bacteria; phylum Gemmatimonadota; class Gemmatimonadetes; order Gemmatimonadales; family Gemmatimonadaceae; genus JADGGM01. The sequence goes on along the minus strand of JANWIK010000125.1, from coordinate 27,455 downwards.
CTGGAACTGCGCGATCTGCGCCAGCTCGTGGTCGCGCAGCACCACCACCGCGATCGCCACGTCGAGGCTCGCGGCCGTGAGCAGCTCGAGGCCCGTCATGAGGAACGCGCCGTCGCCGGCGAGGGCCACGCACGGTGTGTCGGGACACGCCAGCTTGGCGCCGATCGCCGCCGGCACACTGTAGCCCATGCACGAGTAGTCGATCGGGGCGAGAAAATGGCCGGGACGCTCGAGGCGAAGGCACTCCATGGCGAGGAACGTCCCGTTGCCGCTGTCCGCCGTGAAGATCGCCGCCGGTCCGAACCGGCGCTGCAGCGCATCGAGGAGCGCGTACGGCGTGACGCCGGTCGGGCTCGCGGCTTCGCGCCACCCGCGCTCGACGGCGGCGTGGCCGTCGCGAATGGCCGCCCGCATCGTGCCGTCGATCGGCCGGCGCGTTAGGCGAGCGAGCAGCGCGTCGACGAACGCCTTGGCGTCGGACGCGATCGCCAGGTCGGTCTCCACGTTGCGGTCGAGCGACGCCTGCCCGATGTCGACGTGGATGAGCGGCCGCTTGGGCTGCATGCCGTAGCTGCCCGTGGCCACTTCGCCGAACCGGCATCCGATGGCCAGCGTGGCGTCGCAGTCGCGCGCAATGGCGCGCACGAACGGCGGGGCGGCGTGGCCGAACCCGGGCCACAGCGCGAGCGGATGCGACTCGGGGAACACGCCCTTGCCGTGCATCGTCGTCGCCACCGGCGACTCGAGCCGTTCCGCGAGCGCGACGACGTCGGCGCCGCGGGCGCCGTAGCCGAGGTACACCAGCGGCCTCCGGGCGCGCGCGAGCAGGGCCGCGGCACGATCCACCACCTCGGCGGCGGGGTGCAGCGGCGGCGTGCCTAACGAAAGCGGCGACTCGGCGTCGCCTTCGTGCGACAACAGGTACAGCTCGGCCGGGACCTCGACGAACACCGGGCCCGGCACGCCGGCGCGCGCGATCCGGCACGCGTCGCGCACCATGCGATACACGTCGGCGCCGCGCTCCACGCGCATCACGCTCTTCGTCACCGGCCGCGCGATCGCCAATTGGTCGACGTCGTGCAGCTGGAACGCCAGGCCCGTATCGCGACGGACGCCGCAGCCCAACACGAGCATCGGCACCGTGTCGAGATACGCTTCGGCGATCCCGCTCAAGGCGTGCGTGAGTCCCGCACCCGGCACCAGTGCGGCGCAGCCCAACAGGCCGGACGCGCGCCACACGCCGTCGGCCATGAACGACGCGCTCTGCTCGTCGGTCACGAGGACCGGCTTCACGCGCGCGGACCGCGCGAGCGCATCGTACAGCTCGATGGTGTGCGTGCCGGGAATCCCGAACGCGAACGGCACGCCCTCGTCCTCGAGCGCGCGCACCACCGAGTCGGCGCCGGTCGTCATCCGAGGCTGCCTAACGGAGCGGCGCGCCCGGCGGCGCCGGCATCAGAAGCTGGTGAGCAGCGCGCGCGAGACGTGCGTCGTGTCGCCGATGTACGCGAACTTGACGTCGTGGATGTAGCGGCGGGCCGCGCGTTGGACATCCTGCGGCGTCACGCGCTCGAGCTCGGATGCGAACTGGTTGGCCGTGTGCCAGTCGCCGCGATAGAGCTGTGCGCGCGCGAGAAAGTTGGCCTGCTGGTCGTTGGTCTCGGTATTCAAGAAGTATTCGGTGAGGAACTGCGCGACGATGACGTGCAGGTTGTCCGTGTCCACGAGGCCCTGCTGCAGCTCGTGCACCTGTTGGCGCATGATGGCGAGCACGGAATCGGGATACACCGTGGTCACGTAGAGCCCGCCGGCCGCGACCGCATGCTCGAGGAACGGCGCCTCCACCGCGTACGTGAGATTGCGGCGCGAGCGCACCTCGGCGAACAATCGCCCGCTCAGCACCGCGGTGGCCACACGCAGCGCTTGGTAATCGGCGCTTGATGCGGCGGGCCCGTTGTAGTACCCGAGGATGTAGTTCGTGGGGAGCGATCGCTGCTCGAGGACCGCCGCCGGCCGCGCCGCGCCCGGCAGCGGATCGCCCGCCGTGTCCGCCATGCCGGCCGGCACGGCGGTCCACGTGTATGCGCCGGCCGGCAGCGTGCCTAACGTGCGCTGCACGTCGCGCGTCACCTGATCACGGTCGACGTTGCCGACCACCACCACGAGCATCCGCGACGTGACGAGCGCCGTGTCGCGGTAGTGGCGCAGGTCGGCCGCGCTGATGGCCCCGATCGACCGCGCGGTGCCGGCCGGCGCGAGCCCGTACGGCGTGCCCGTGAACGCGACGCTGTCGGCCAGATACTCGATCCAGTCGTCGGGCGACTCTTGCCGCCCGCTCACCGCGCTCGACACCTGCGACCGCACGAGCTCGACGTCCGCCGAATCGAGCGTGGGGTGCATGAGGCGATCGGCGAACACGGTCCACGTGCTGTCGAACGTGGAGCGAATGCCGCGGAATCCGAACATCGTCCAGTCCGGCTCCGGCTCGACGACGATCGTGCTGCCTAACTCGGCGATCTTGAGGCGGAGCGCGTCGCGCGAGTAGTGCTGCGTGCCGCGCTCGGACACCCAGAGCATCATGGGCGCGACGCCCACCGTGGAGTCCGTTAGGCCGCGGGTGCCGCCGAGGAGATAGAGGTTGACGGCGACGACATCGTTGGCCGTGTTGCGGCGGAGGATGACGTGGACGCCCGAGACATCGAAGCTCGTGGTGAGCGTGTCCGCCGGCGGGGCCTCAGGGGCGGGCGCGGCCGCGGCCGCGCCCGTGCCTGAGCCCCCGCCGGCCCACCCCAGGCTCGCGCTCAGCGCGAGCCCCGTTGCGACGAGGCGCGCGATCAGGGCGTCGGCGCCGTCTTCGACGGCGCCGCCGGGTGCAGCAGGTCGGCGTCCGTTAGGCCAATCTGCTGCCGGTCCTCCGGCGAGATCAGCACGCCCACCACCCGCGGCTTGCCGGCGATGTACGTGCGCACGTAGTGGCGAAGGTCGTCCGGCGTCTGACGCGCCATGTTGTCGATGTATCCCAGGTAGTAGTCGAGACCCGCCACCGACCACCAGAATCCGAGCTGATGCGCGAATCCCGACGCGCGCTCGAGACCGAGCGCGGTGCCCACCGCGCGCTGCTGCTTTTGCAGCGCGACGTCGGCCGCGCTGAAATATCCCGGCGAGTCGAACTTCCCGATCTCGGAGTCGAGCGCCGCGAGCGCGGGACGCAGCTTGTCGGCCGTGGTCTCGCCGCTGATCGTGATTGGCCCCGTGTGGTCGAGCGTGTAGTAGTTCACCACCACCGAATGCCAGAGGCCCGAATCGACGAGCCGGCGCTGAAAGCGCGAGCCGTCCTGGTTCATGACATCGGAAAATACGTCGGCGGCGTACGTCGATTGCGGATCCTGGCGCACGCTCGGGCCCAGCCACTGCTCCTGCACGAACACCGTGCTCACCGGCTGCTCGACGATCTCCGCTTCGTCGTGCGGCAGGGGCGGCACGTCGGGGATCGGATACGTCGTGAACGGGTCGGCGCCGCGCGGGATGCCGCCGAACATGCGTTGGGCGAGCGCGAACACGCTGTCGGGGCGGACGTCGCCGGCCACGATCAGCGCCGCGTTGTTGGGCACGTAGTAGCGGTGCTCGATCTCGCGCATCTGGGCCGGCGTCACGCGGAGAATCACGTCGCGATTGCCGATCATGTTCTTGCGGCTGTACTGCGAGCGCCAGAGCAGGTGATTCATGTCCTCGGTGAACTTGAAGAACGGGCTCGATTCCTGGCGGTCGTACTCGCCTAACACAACCTGCCGTTCGCTCTCGAGCTCGTCGGGGCGGAAGAGCGGCGCGCGAAACGCCGACGCGAGGAACGAGAGGCCGGCGGCGACGCTGTCGGACGGGAGCGTGATGAAGTAGTTGACGACTTCCTCGCGCGTGCTGCCGTTGAACACCGCGCCTAACTCGGCCGCCCGTTGGACGAACTGCTCCGGCTCCGGGTAGTCGGCGTTGGACTTGAAGAACATGTGCTCGTACATGTGCGCGAGCCCCTCGTACTCCGGGGTCTGCGTGAAGGCGCCGTTCTTGACGTCGATCTCGACGGTGGCCAGCGGCACGCCGTGGTTCTCGATGACGATCACCTCGAGTCCGTTGGGCAGCACGGCCCGGTGGATCACCTTCTCGAGCGTGGCGCGCATGCCGGCGGCCGCGGCCGGCAGCGCGCCCGCCGAGGTCGACGCCGGAGGCACGGGGCGCCGCGGTTGTTGCGCGGCGCCGGCGCCGGCGGCGCCCAGGAGCGCGGCGGCGAGCAGGGCGGCGGCGCGTACGCGGAGCGTCATCGGAGCGTCATCGTGGGGTCGGGGCGGACGGGGAGGCCGTGGCGTCGCGCACCAGCGCGCGCTCGCCTAACTGCTGCAGGTACTCGACGACGTCGGCGCGCACGTCGGACCCGTACCGTTCGCCTAACTGGGCGGCGATCGCATCGATCGTCCGCGCGCCGTCGCACAACGCCAGGATCTCGGCCGCCGTGTCGTTGAGCAGGATCGCCCCCTCGGGGTAGAGCAGCACGCGGCGCTGCCGCACCGGGTCGAAGTCGACGCGGGCGAATCGCCACAGCGCGGGACGCGAGTCGCCGGTGAACGCCACCCTCACTCCTCGCGGTACGCGTTGTGGATCGTATCGATCATCGCCCACAGCATCTCGATCTTGAACCGCAGCGCCTCGAATGCGCGCTGCTGCGTCTCGACCGTCGTGCCATACGTCGTGACGATCGTCAGCCCCTCGCTGCTGTCGCGCGGCGCCTGTGTGAGGCGGCTCTCGAAATACGCGTAGGCCTCGGGCTTGATCCATGGGTAATGCTTGGGCATCGAGGCGAGACGCCGCCGCATGATGTCCGGCGCGAACAGCTCGGTGAGCGATGCCGCCACCGCATCCACCCACGGCTTCGTCTTGCAGAACGTGACGTACGCTTCGGCCGCGAAGCGCACGCCGGGCAGCACGTGGCGCTCGTCGTCCATCTCGTCGCGCGACAGGCCCAGGCCTATGCCTAACTGAATCCACTTTTCGATGCCGCCCTCGCCCTCGCGCGTGCCGTCGTGGTCGATGAGCCGCTGGATCCAGCGGCGCCGCACCGCGGGCTCGGGACAGTTGGACAGGATCGCGCCGTCCTTGCGCGGTACCGCGCGCTGGTAGACCAGGCGATTGGCCACCCAGCCTTGGAGCTGGCGCTGCGTGAGCTGCCCCTCGTGCATCAGCTGGTGGAACGGATGCTCCACGTAGTACGAGGAGTGGAACGCGCGCAGCGCGTCCGCCAGCTCGTTAGGCGCGAGCGGCCGCTCGAGCCGCGGGATCGGCGGCGGCGGCGGTGCGGAGACGGTGCTGAACGATGACGCGGCCATGTCAGACCTGGAACTCCATGCCGTCCCGCCCCACCACGACGCCGGCCCGCTCGACAGCGCGGCGCTCCAGCGAATCTTCCAGCAGGACGAGATTGGTGTTGTTGATGTGAGTGTACACCTTGTGCCGGCAAGGGAGCCCCGCGAATCGAGCCAGCGTCCCGGTCCCGCCGCCGATGGGCGCGTGTCCCATCTCGGTGGCCGTGCGGTCGCCCAAGCCGAAGCGCTGCGGCTCGTCGTCGGTGAAGAACGTGCCGTCGAGCAGCGCAACGTCCGCGCCCGCGAGACGCGCGGCGAGGGGCTCGTCGAGCGCGCCGCACCCGGGGACGAAGGCGCACGTGCCGCCCGTGGCGCCATCGTGCACCACGAGGCCAACCGTGTGACCCGGCTCGGTGGACGACGCGAACCGCGGCGGGTCGCCCGCCACCGCGATCGCCTCGATCGACAATCCGCTCGGCGTCCCATCGCGATAGCGGAGCTGGGCCGGCACGCCGCCCGGCTCGACGACCGTGACGTCCACGCACGCGAAGGCGCGCGTCACCGGCAGCACGCGCGAGTCGCGCTCGAGCGTGCCTAACACGGTTGGTGTGGCGTAGAGGTGCAGCTGCTTGCCCTCGCGCAGCAGCTCGATGCCTAACGTATGATCGAGCTCGGCGTCGGTGAGGGCGATGCCCTCGATGGGGACGTGGCGCACCTCGGTGGTGCGTGCGCTGGGTAGCGTCGCAAGTTGCTCGCGCACGTCGGGTGAGGCGTCGAGCAGGAACCAGCGCCCAGCGTCCGCGCTCACCGCCACCGACGACTGCGTGCGGGCCCGCGCACGCTCGGGCGCGTCGCGTGCCGTGCGGCAGGACGGACACCAGCAGTTCCATTGGGGGAATCCGCCGCCCGCCGCGGTTCCCAGGAGCTTCACGTGCACACGTCGAAAGAGCCGGAGAAAAGAAAAGAGCCCGGGGTCACCGGGCTCTTTCTTCCGTGGTCTTTAGCGCCGGGCCACGTACGCCGTGACTTCCATCGTCACTTCGACGACCTCGAATTCTGGCTTCGTCCACCGCATAGGATGGTCCTCTCGAGAGAAAAAAGTGAATGATCCGGCGCGGCCGCACCGGTGATCCCACTTTGGAGGCGCGCGAATTTCAGAACCGTCGCACCCCTCCATTGCCACTATATCACTCAGTCCTGACGCCACGCAAGACGTTTTCCGGTCGCCCGCCGCGCATGGCATGTCGAGAGCGCTGATCCGAATTGAGAAAAACTCCGCTCTCCAAAGGTAGCGGCCCCATCCTCGGCACTGGCCAAGGTCAGTGGAGGCATGGCTCCGCACCGGATAAGTAACGGTAACTCATTCAGCACTAAAGCTTTGATGAGATGCCCGCGTCGGGCGATTCCCGTCCGATGCGCTGCACGACAAAGCCGGACGCCGCCGAATGGCACTCCCGGGAACAAGCCGGGTATACGCCTGCATCTGTCGGTGTTGCTGCCGGAGTCAACAGCTTTCACGTAGACTTGTGAGAGCGCCACGAGGCCTGTCATGACCGGAACTGTGCCCGCAGCGGAGTTGCACCGCGTCGACGCGAGACGCTTTGAGGTTGAAGCATTGCCGTGGCTCGACGACGTCTACCGATTCGCCCTCTCCATGACGCGCGACGAGTCCGATGCCGACGACGTCGTCCAGGAGACCTTTCTCCGCGCGTACCGATCGTGGCACACCTTCGAACCCGGCAGCGAGTGCCGCAAATGGCTCTTCACCATTTGCCGGAACGTTTTCCTGAGACTTCGGGAACGAGATCGCCGCCGTGTGGATTACGGCGGTGAGGACGCGCAGCTCGAAGCGCTCGCGTCGGAACAGGAGACCCAGTCGTCGTTCGGCGAGAACGCCGAAATATTGAGTCACGTCGATTTGGGGCCCGCACTCGAGCGCGCGATTGGCGAGCTGCCGGACGTGTTCCGGTCGGCCGTCGTGCTGGTCGATGTCGAAGGGATGGCCTACAACGAAGCGGCGTCCGTGCTCGGTGTACCGGTCGGAACCATCCGGTCACGTCTCTTCCGCGGACGGCGGTTGCTCCAGGATTCGCTCGTGGTGTTCGCGCGGGATGCCGGTCTCACCGCGCGCGATCCATGCGAGGTTTGACATGTATCTCACAGAGACGGTCGCCATGGACTGCTACGACGTCGTTCGACAACTCTGGGACTTTTTGGATGGTGAGCTGACGGACGAGTCGATGGACGCCATTCGCGCGCATCTCGCGCAATGCCGGCAGTGCTATCCGCAGTTCGATTTCGAGCGCACGTTCCTCGACGCCTTGGCCGCCACGCGCCGCGAGCATCCGGCGCCCAACATGGTGCGGCGCAAAGTGCTCGCCAAGCTGCGCACGGCGGGCCTCGACGTCTAACGGAAGGCGTCGTTAGGCGGAGGCGCGATCCAGGTCGGAGAAGAGCGCGGTGGACAGGTAGCGCGCGCCCGAATCCGGGGCGATCATGGCGACGCGCTTCCCGGGACCCAGCTCGCGCGCCACGCGCAGCGCGGAGAACGCGATCGCCCCGCTCGACATCCCGACGAACAATCCTTCCTCGCGCGCCAGGCGGCGCGCGAGCGGAAACGCGTCTTCCTCCCATGCCGTGAGCACGCGGTCGATCACCGAGCGATCCAGGTTGTCGGGGATGAATCCCGGTCCCATGCCCTGAAATTTGTGCTCGCCGCGCGAGCCGCCGCTCAGCACCGCCGATCGTGCCGGCTCGACGGTGATGACCTGAATCGTGCGGTCGTGCTCCTTGAGGAACCGGCCCACGCCGCTGATCGTGCCGCCGGTGCCCGAACCGTAGACGAACGCATCGATGCGTCCGTGCATTTGCTCCCAGATCTCCGGACCCGTCGTCTCGTAGTGGATGCGCGGGTTGGCGGGATTGGAGAACTGGTTCGGCATCCACGCCCCCGTGGTGTCGCGGATGCGCTCCGCTTCCTCGATCGCCGCCAGCATCCGCCGCTCGGGATCAGTGAGCACCAGCTCGGCGCCGTACGCGAGCAGTGTGCGCTTGCGCTCTTCGCTCATCTGTGCCGGCAAGCAGAGAATGAGCCGGTAGCCCCGCGCCGCCGCCACCTGCGCCAGACCGACGCCGGTGTTGCCCGACGTCGGTTCGACGATCGTGCCGCCCGGCACCAACAGGCCGTGCTGCTCGGCGTCCACCACCATGCCTAACGCAGTGCGGTCCTTGATCGAGCCGCCCGGGTTCATGCCTTCCATCTTGACCCACACCTCGGCCATGTCCGGCTCGACCACGCGCTCGAGCCGCACCATCGGCGTGCGGCCGATGGCGGAAGACACGGTGGGATGCAGGATTGTCATCGACATGGGCGGCGCGGAGCTAGAGCAGCTCGACCTCCCACTCGACGGGAATGTCGCGGTCGAGCGAGGAGCGCACCGAGCAGTATTTCTCCACGGCCAGCTGCACGGCGCGCTCGGCGTTCGCGCGATCGAGTCCCGGCGCGGTGATGTGGAAGCGAAGCAGCACGTGCGACAAGCGGCGCGGAACGGTTTCCACGCGTGTGCCCACGACGTCCACCGTGAGCGCTCGAATGGGCGTGCGGCGCTTGGCGAGAATGTCGATCACGTCCACCGAGGCGCAGCCCGCGAGGGCCGACAACATCGTGTCGACGGGACCGGGTGCCGTTAGGCCGTCGCCGTCGATGGGAAGGGTGGGCCCGCCGGGCCGGCCCGCCGTGAAGCGATGATCCGCGTGCCACACCAACTCGACGCGATTCGGCTTGTGCTTCACGACGGCCGCCGGCGCCGCCCCGTGCTCCTGCTCGGTCACACGCCCGCTCCTTTTTCGATGGGGAGGCGGACCGAGTTCCCCCACTCCGTCCAGCTCCCGTCATAGTTGCGCACCGTGTCGTAGCCTAACAGATAGGTGAGGACGAACCACGTGTGCGACGACCGCTCGCCGATGCGGCAGTACGCGATGACGTCGTCGCCCTTCTTGAGACCGGCTTCCTTCTCGTAGATCGCGCGCAGCTCGTCGGCGCTCTTGAACGTGCCATCGGGATTCGCGGCGCGCGCCCACGGAACGTTCTTCGCGCCCGGAATGTGTCCGCCGCGCAGCACGCCTTCCTGCGGATACTCGGGCATGTGCGTCTTCTTGCCGCTGAACTCGTCGGGCGAGCGCACGTCGATGAGCGGACGCTTCGCCTTCGATTGCTCGAGTGCATCCTCACGGAACGCGCGAATCGGCGCATCGTTGCGCTCGGGCGCCGTGTAGTTCGTGCGCTGGAAGTGCGGCACGTCGGCAATCAAGCGGCGGCCTTCCTGCTCCCACTTCACGCGGCCGCCGTCCAACACGCGCGCGTTCTCGAATCCGAACAAGTGGAACACCCAGAGCGCGTAGCACGCCCACCAGTTGTTCTTGTCGCCGTAGAAAATCACGGTCTTGGATTCATCGATGCCGCGCGCGCGGAGCAGCTCCTGGAAGTGTTCGCGATCGACATAGTCGCGCACCACGGGATCATTGAGGTCGGCGTGCCAATCCACTTTCTGCGCGTTCGGGATGTGGCCCATGTCGTAGAGCAACACGTCTTCATCGCTCTCGATGACGCGGATGGATGGGTTGTCGAGGTTGGCCGCCAACCAATCGGTGGACACGAGCAATTCGGGATGGACGTATCCCTTGGCCAGGATCGTCTTGTCCGATGCAGAGGGAGCGGTTGCGGTAGCCATGGGTTAGTCCTCGTGCTCGAGTGATTCGATTCTGGTGACGAACGCCGGCGTACGACAAATGGTTCTCGCTGGGGCGCTGCCTCCGGAGACAAAAAGGCCGGTCGCTGAATCAGCGACCGGCCGGAACGCACGTTGCCACGATGACGTCAGCAGCGACTACGCGCGAATCCGCCCGGCCACCGCTCGGCGGCCTGGCAACAACACGCGCACATGCATTGCCCTATGTGCAAACGAGCAATCGACATCCTCATGAAACAAGAAGTATCCGGCATCGGTCGCCGTGTCAAGGATGTTCGAGTGTCAGCGGTGTGTGAAAGACGCTAGCCGATGCGTGTGCCATCGTCCACGGGGCGATCGACCGCGAGCAACACGACTTCGCGTTCGGTCGGCATCGCGCCGAGGACGAGGACTTCGCTCTCGAATCCAGCGATGCGACGCAAAGGAAAGTTGACGACGGCGACGACTTGCCGTCCCACGAGTTGCTCGGGTGTATAATGGACCGTGAGTTGGGCACTCGTTTTTTTCACGCCCAACTCCGGTCCGAAGTCGATGCGCAACTTGATCGCCGGTTTCCGCGCTTCGGGAAACGGTTCCGCCGCGATGACGGTACCGACGCGGATGTCGAGCGTGAGGAAGTCATCGACGGTCGCCATGGCGACAACCTCGCGCCACTCGCGTTCGGCGGCAACCCCCATCGATTCGATGCGACTTCGCGGTGATGACCAGGATCCCACGGCGTGGTTGGACCACGTGATGCCGTGGCTCATCGGCGCATATGTGGTGGTCGCGGTCGCAGCGTGGTACACGCGCGCTGCCACGCCGCATCATCACTGGACGTTCCCCGTTTTTCGGCAATCGTACTATCACCTGATTGCGCATCGGAATCTCTACGCGCCGGATCCGGCGCAGGGATACGATCTCTTCAAGTACAGTCCGACGTTCGCGCTGCTTTTCGCGCCGATCGCGATTCTTCCGGCGACGGCGGGACTGCTCGCGTGGGACCTGCTCAATGCGTTGGCGCTCCTCGGCGCGGTGCGATGGCTGTTGCCCCGGCGCGAGGCGGCGATCGCGGCGGCGGTGATGTTGCCCGAGGTGTTCGTCGCCGCGCAGGCGTCGCAGTCCAACGCACTGGTGGCGGCGCTCATCGTGGTGGCGTTCGTGGCGCTCGAGCGCTCGCGACTCACGGGTGCGGCGATCGCGATCGCGGTGGGCTCGGCGATCAAGCTCTTTCCGCTGGCCGGGCTCAGTTTCGCGCTGCCCATCCACGCGCGCTGGCGATTCGCATGGCGGTTCGCCGCAGTGGCGCTCGCGATGCTGGCGCTTCCGTTAGGCGTGATCCCGCTGCCGCTCCTGGCGCATCAGTACCAATGGTGGGCGAGCGTCGAATCGGTGGACGCGCTCGCGCGCGGCACATCGGTCATGGGGCTCGTGGCGTCCGTGGCGCGCGGATCTTGGCCTAACTGGCCGGTCCAGCTGGCGGGCACGCTCGTGTTGCTGGCGCCGCTCATGGCGCGCCGCCGATTGTGGACCGACCAGCGGTTTCTCCGCCTCTATCTCTGCTCCGTGCTCGTGTACGTGGTGCTGTTCAATCATCAAGCCGAGCGACCGTCGTACGTGATCGCGGTTGCGGGGGCGGCGATTTGGTACGCGGTGTCGCCGGCGGCGTGGTGGCGAACGGTGCTCGCGCTCTCCACGCTGGTTGGCCTTCGCGCGGCGCCCTGTCTCGCGGTATGGATCGCGATGCAATACGATCTCTGGTCGTACCGCACGATTGAAGAGCTCGCTATATCTCCTGGAACTGCAGCACGTTCCGGCTGATGTCGATTTGAGGTCTCGTCGTTCGACGTGATAGTGAAGGCAGCAATCACCTCACGACTCGAACATTCGGAGACCTACCATGACCGCCATCGCCATTTCCCGCGCCGAGTCCAGCGTCCGGTCCTCTCGCCGTTCCGTGGTTCGCGCGATTGCGCGCCGGTTGCCCGCCGTTTCGCGTGGCCTGTTGGGGTTCGTTTTCTTCCTGGCCGGGCTCAACGGCTTCCTGAACTTCATGCCTGCGCCGACGTCGATGCCGAAGGGCGCTCTCGATTTCATGGTGGCGATGGTGCACACCGGGTACTTCTTCCAGTTGCTGGCGGGCACGCAGTTGTTGGCGGGCGCGCTGCTTCTCGCGAACCGGTACGTGCCGTTGGCGCTCCTACTCCTGGCGCCCGTCATTGTGAACATCGTGGCGTTCCACGCGTTCCTGCTGCCGTCCGGCTTCGTCATGGCGGCCGTCGTGTTCACGCTGGAGCTGCACCTGGCGATCACGTATCGCGCGGCCTATCGCTCAGTGCTGGCCGCCCGCGTGTCGCCGGCAACGCGATAGCATTTCCCGGCGCATCGGAGAAATGTCGCCTACAAAGTAGGTAAGAATTCCGCGATGGCGCCGTGCGGGTCTCGATGTTGCCGCGTCGTGCCCGCCTCCGGATGTCGAAATCGTGAACCGTCGCACGACGTACCAGTACAGGAATCGACACAGACCACTGAACCCTGAAATGGAGACACGACAATGCGATTCATGATCATTGTGAAGGCGAATGCGGACAGCGAAGCCGGCAAACTGCCCAGCGCCGAAGAGTTGACCGAGATGACGAAGTTCAACGAAAAGCTGATGAAGGCCGGGGTGATGCTGGCCGGAGAAGGTCTGCTCGACAGCTCCAAGGGTGCGCGCGTCCACTTCAGCGGCGGCAAGACGAAGGTGATCGATGGACCGTTCACCGAGACGAAGGAGCTCATTGCCGGCTTCTGGCTCTGGAACGTGAAGTCGAAGGCCGAAGCGATCGACTGGATCAAGCGCGCGCCGTTCAAGGACGGCGACATCGAGATCCGGCAGGTGTTCGAGGACGCCGACTTCGGGTCGAACATCACGCCGGAGACAAAGGCACTCGACGAGCGCATCCGCGCGGAAATCGCGAAGAAGAACGCACGCTGACCACCACGAACGAGGACACGACGATGCGCTACCTGGCGGTGTACCGCTCGCCCGAGACGGGCAAGCCCCCCACCGAACAAGAAATGACGGACATGGGGCGGCTGATCCAGGACATGACCAACGCCGGCGTGCTGCTGGCCACGGAAGGATGCCAGCCGACGGCAAAAGGATTCAGAGTTAGGCGAACGGGCGACTCGATTACCGTGAAGGACGGCCCGTTCACCGAAGCGAAGGAAGTGATCGGCGGCTTCGCGATCTTCCAGGTGAAGAGCAAGGAAGAGGCGGTTGAATGGACCAAGCGCTTCCTGCGCGTGGCCGGCGATGGCGAGAGCGAGGTCCGTCTCATTCACGAAATGCCCTAGTGTCGGACACGCACCGCGCGATCGAAGCGGTATGGCGGATCGAGTCGGCGAAGGTGATCGCCGGGTTGACCCGCCTCACGCGCGACGTGGGTCTGGCCGAAGACCTGGCGCAGGACGCGCTCGTGGCGGCGCTCGAGCGCTGGCCCGAGTCGGGTATTCCCGACAACCCGGGCGCGTGGCTCATGGCCACCGCCAAGCACCGGGCGATCGACCACGCGCGACGCAACAAGGTGCTCGATCGCAAACACGAACAGTTAGGCGCAGAGCTGGACGACGAGCAGACCACCCCCGAGACCGCCTTGGCCGAATCGATGGACGACCAGATTGGAGACGACCTGCTGCGGCTGGTGTTCATCGCCTGCCACCCGGTGCTCAACACCGAGGCGCGCGTCGCGCTCACGCTGCGTCTGTTAGGCGGGCTCACCACCGAAGAAATCGCGCGGGCATTCCTCGTGCCGGTGGCGACGATGGCGCAGCGGATCGTGCGCGCCAAGCGCACGCTCTCCGAAGCGCACGTGCCGTTCGAGGTGCCGCGCGGGCCCGACCTGGAGGCGCGGGTGGCGTCGGTGCTCCAGGTGATCTACCTCATCTTCAACGAGGGCTACACCGCCACGGCGGGCGACGATTGGATCCGGCCGTCGCTGTGCGACGAGGCCATGCGGCTGGGGCGTATCGTGGGCGGCCTCATGCCCAACGAGTCGGAGACGCACGGCCTGGTGGCGCTCATGGAAATCCAGGCGTCGCGGCTGCACGCGCGCGTGGGTCCATCCGGCGAACCGATCCTGCTGCTCGACCAGAACCGCGCGCGGTGGGACTACGTGCTCATCCGCCATGCCCTCGCGGCGCTCGACCGCGTGCAGCAGTTAGGCGGAGCGTTAGGCCCATACGGCCTGCAGGCGGCCATCGCCGCGTGCCACGCCGAAGCGCCGTCGGCGGCCGCCACCGACTGGATCCGCATCGCCGCGCTCTACGACGCGCTGGCGCAGCTCGCCCCGTCCCCGGTGGTCGAGCTCAATCGCGCGGTGGCCGTCGCGATGGCGTTCGGGCCCGAGGCCGGACTCGAGATCGTCGACGAGCTGCGCCACGAGAAATCGCTCGACAGCTATCACCTGCTGCCCGCCGTGCGCGGCGACCTCCTCGCCAAACTCGGCCGCCACGACGAAGCGCGCGCGGAATTCACGCGCGCGGCGGCACTCACCCAGAACGCGCGCGAGCGCGACCTGCTGCTCGCGCGCGCCGCATCCTCGGGCGCGTCGCCCGGGGACGGGCCGGCCGCTGCCTAACGCAACCCGCGCACGGCCTTGGCCGTCGCGATCGCTTGCCCCGTGTGCCGCTGCGTATGCTCGGCGGTGTGGAAGATGAGACCGAGCACCGTGGACGGCAGTCCCTGTCGCCCCACGTGGCGCGCCTCGAGCAATACCTCGCGCGGCGTCGCCCGCATCGTGTCGATCGCGCCGGTGATCGCCGCGCGCACCTGCGCGATCAGCTCCACCGCATCGCCCGGCGCGTTGCCGCCCGTCGACTCGGCCACCAGCGCGCGGCGCTGCGCGTCGGACAACGGAACGCCGCGTGCGTACGTGAGCAGCCGGTCGATGCTGCCGGCGACGTGCCGCAGATGGAACGCCACGGACGCCGCGTCGCCCGGCCGCGTCGCCAACTCGTCGGGCGAGAGGTCTCGCGCCGTGCGCTCGAGATCTTCCGATGCTTGGAGCAGCGCGTGCGCGGCGGGCTGCAGGTACGCGTCGATGCCGGGCACGGGCCCGCGCAGCCACGGCTCGACGTTCTGTATCTTGGGTGTGGGATCAGGCATGCGCGAAAGGTGACGCGTCGGCCGCCATCGGGCGAGGGCTGGGAATGCGGCGCCGTCCCGATCGGTCTATGTTCCGGCATGGGCCAATACAAATATCACGTCTTCGTGTGCACATCGGGGAATACGTGTCCCACGCAAGGGTCCGATGCGGTGCACGCCACGCTCAAGCGCGGCGCCGCGGCCGCTGGACTCAAAGGCGCGGTGCGCGTGAATCACGCCGGGTGCATGAACCAGTGCGGCCACGGTCCGATGGTGGTGGTCTATCCGGACGACGTGTGGTACGCGGGCGTGGACGTGCACGGCGCCGAGCGCATCGTGCGCGAGCATCTCGTTGGCGGACGTGTGGTGGAAGAATACCGGCACCGCGCGCCGCCGGGCGACAACAAGCTGGTCGACTGACGGCGCGGGCCAGAGGAGGTCGTTAGGCGTGAGAGTGCTGGTGCTGAACTGCGGCAGCTCGTCGGTCAAGTTGCAGCTGGTGGACGCGGACGCGGACGCCGCCGACCACGACGCGCTCCCGGTGGCGGCGCGCGGCGGCGTGCGCAACGTGTCTTCGCCTAACGCAACGTGGTCGGTGGACGTGGGCGACCGCCACGCCGACGGCGAGCTCCGCCTCCGCGACCACTCGGCGGCGGTGGGGGAGCTGCTGGCGCGGTTTCGCGAGGCGTACGGCCCCGGCGCGATCGACGCCGTTGGGCATCGCATCGTCCACGGCGGCGCGCGCTATCATAGCGCGACGATCATCGACGCCGCGGTGCTCGAGTCGCTCGCCGAGCTGGAGGAGCTGGCGCCCCTGCACAACGGGCCGTGCGTGGCCGGCGTGCGCGCGGCGCGCGATGCGTTAGGCGTAGACGTGCCGATGACGGCGTCGTTCGACACCGCGTTTCATCACGATCTGCCGCCCGCCGCGGCGCAGTACGCGATCCCCGCCGAGCTCGCCGAGACGTACCAGATCCGCCGCTATGGGTTTCACGGGCTGTCGTTCCAGAGCGTGCTGGCGCGCTACTGCCACTTCACCCGCACGCCGCCCGAACGCGCGACACTCATTGTATTGCACCTTGGCAGCGGATGCTCGGCGGCCGCGATTCGCGAGGGGCGAGCGGCGGACACGAGCATGGGGTTCACGCCGCTCGAGGGCCTCGTGATGAGCACGCGCAGCGGCGATCTCGATCCCGCGATCGTCGCGTTCCTCGCCCAACACGAGCGCACGCCGGCGAGCACGGTCGAACAATGGCTCAACACGCGGTCGGGTCTGCTCGGCGTGTCACGACTGACGGGCGACATGCGCGAGCTCTTGGCCGTGGAGCGCGAGGACGAGCATGCGCAGTTGGCCATCGAAATGTTCGCGTATCGGGCGCGCAAGTACATCGGCGCGTATCTCGCCGCACTCGGCGGCGCGCAGGCCGTGGTGTTCACCGGCGGCATCGGCGAAAACTCGCCCATCGTGCGGTCTCGCATTCTGGACGGCATGGAGTGGTGCGGCATCCGATTGGACCCGTCGTGCAACAGCGCGTGTGTAAGTGCGCCGACGCGCGTGAGTACGGACGAATCGCGCGTGGCCGTCTACGCCATCCCGACCGACGAAGAAGGTGTGATCGCGCGCGATGCCGTGCGCCTCTTGAGCGCCGCATCGTGAGGCGGCCTCGAGCATTGGCGGCGGCGGCGCGATCGGCTATAGTGTGTGAGCCCTGAATTCTCGTGTCGTTCGATCCTATTCCCCCCCGCCGCGCTCTCATGGGTGCGGCCAAGCGATTCCTTCTCGCGAAAGCCGAAGCGAGCATCGCGCCGCCGGCCGAGATCGAGCCGCCGCGTCTCATCCTCAGAGCCCTCGAGGCCATTCGTATGTCCCGTTCCCGCGACCGCATCCTGTCCAACCTCGACGAGATGTACCGCGAGGCGTTCGAACGCGCGAAGTCGACGGCCGATCAGTCGCAGATGGCGACGCTCGATTTCGCCTACCGGCGTGAGCAGCTGTACTTCGAGATTCTGTTGGACATCCGCGACGCGATGGAGCGTCGCTGAGTGCGCGCGCCGCTCGTCGCGCTGGCTCTGCTCTCGCTGCTCGTGACCGCATCGCAGCCCACCGCCCAGTCGCCGGTGACGATGGCCGTGGTGAACGCGCGCGTATGGACGGGCGACACGACGCGTCCGTGGGCCGACGCGATCGCGGTGAGCGGGGACACGATCGCCGCTGTCGGCTCGAGCGCCGAGATCCGCAAGTTGGCCGGCGCCGGCGCGCGCATCATCGACGCGCGCGGCGCGATGCTGACGCCGGGCTTCATCGATGCGCACGTGCATTTCCTGGACGGCGGATTCGCGCTCTCGTCGGTGCAGCTGCGCGATGCGAAGACGCCCGCCGAGTTCGTTAGGCGGATCAAGGCGTACGCGGCCGGCCTGCCCAAGGGCGCCTGGGTGTTAGGCGGCGACTGGGATCACACGCTGTGGGGCGGCGAGCTGCCGCGGCGCGAGTGGATCGATTCCGTGACGCCGGATCATCCGGTGTGGGTGGGGCGTCTCGACGGGCACATGGGACTCGCCAACAGCGCCGCCTTGGCCGCGGCCGGCGTGACGCGCGCGACCGCCGATGTCGACGGCGGCACCGTCGTGCGCGACGCGAGCGGCGAGCCCACCGGCGTGTTCAAGGACAACGCGATGGGGCTCGTCACCACAGCGATTCCCGATGCGCCGCCGGAGGTGGAAGACCGCGCGCTCGATGCGGCCATGACGTACGTGGCCGAGCAGGGCGTAACGCAGGTGGATCACATGGGCACGTGGCACGACCTGGCCGTGTTCGAGCGCGCGCACAAGACCGGCCGCCTGCGCACGCGTATCTCGGCGGCTGTTCCGTTAGCCACGTGGGAGCGGTTGCGCGACACGATCGCGGCGCGC
The DNA here is from genome assembly GCA_025449955.1 of Gemmatimonadaceae bacterium. Lineage (GTDB taxonomy): Bacteria > Gemmatimonadota > Gemmatimonadetes > Gemmatimonadales > Gemmatimonadaceae > JADGGM01. The sequence continues at coordinate 9,342 of JANWIK010000125.1, read as the reverse complement.
GGCCGCGGCGACGCATGGCTCCACATCGGCGGTCTCAAGGGATTCGTCGATGGGTCGCTCGGCTCGCATACCGCGGCGATGTTGCAGCCGTTCACCGATGCGCCGAAGGACACCGGGTTGTTGGTGAACACGCCCGCGGACCTGTATGCGTGGACGAGCGGCGCCGACAAAGCCGGGCTGCAGGTGATCTGCCATGCGATCGGCGACCGGGCCATCCGCCTGCAGCTGGACATCTATCAGCGCGTGGAGCAGGAGGACGGTCCGCGCGACCGGCGGTTCCGGATCGAGCATGCGCAGCACTTGGCGCCGGCGGACATTCCGCGGTTCGCCAAGTTAGGCGTGATCGCGAGCATGCAGCCGTATCACGCGATCGACGACGGCCGGTGGGCCGAATCGGTGATCGGGCACGAGCGGAGCAAGACCACGTATGCGTTCCGATCGTTGCTCGACGCAGGAGCGCGGTTGGCGTTCGGCTCGGACTGGGACGTTGCGCCGCCGACGCCGATCGAGGGGATGTACGCCGCGGTGACGCGCCGGACGCTGGACGGGAAGAATCCCGGCGGTTGGATTCCCGAGCAGAAGATCACGGTGGAAGAAGCATTGCGGGCGTACACGACCGGCGCGGCGTACGCGTCGTTCGACGAGAAGCGAAAGGGGTCGTTGACGCGGGGGAAGCTGGCGGATTTCGTCATCATCGACCGGGATCTCACCAGGATTCCGCCGGAGCAGATTCGCGACGCGAAGGTGGTGATGACGGTGGTGGGCGGCACCGTGGTCTATGAGCGACGGGCGAATGACTAACGTGGATCGCGCGGCGCTCCGTTAGAATCGGCTGCCATGCTCTCGCGTCGCGTGATTGCGGGCGTGCTCGCGGCGCTGTCGGCGAGTCCGATTCTCTGGGCATGTCGGGGCGCCGATCACGCGACGCAGGCCGCGTACGACGTCACCGCCCGGTATCCGCACGACCCGACTGCGTACACCGAGGGTCTGGTGGTGGGCGACGGCGTGCTCTTCGAGAGCACGGGGCTCAACGCGCACTCCGAGGTGCGGCGCGTCGATCTGCAAACCGGACGCATCCTGGCATCGCGTGCGCTCGCCGCCAATCGATTCGGCGAGGGGCTCACGCTGCTCGCGGGCCGCCTGTACCAGCTTACGTGGAAGGCCGGCGTCGCGTATACGTACGACGCGGCGACGCTCACGCCCGGCGATTCGTTCCACTATGCGGGCGAAGGCTGGGGCCTAACGACGGACGGGACGAACCTGATCATGAGCGACGGCTCGGATTCGCTGCGCGTGATGTCGCCGGCGACGTTTCAGGTGGAGCGCGTGGTGCACGTGCGGTATCGGGGCACGCCGCTTCAACAAGTGAACGAGCTCGAGTACGTGCACGGCGAGATCTTCGCCAACGTGTACCGGACCAACTGGGTGATGCGGATCGATCCCGCCACCGGCGTGGCGCGCGAGGCGATCGACTTCGACGACCTGTATCCGGACCGGCCGGTCACCGCCGACGTGATGAACGGCATCGCGCTGGCGCCGGACGGGCAACAGCTGCTGCTCACGGGCAAGTTGTGGCCCGTCCTGTTCCAGGTGCGTCTGCACGAGGCGCCCGTCGCGCACTAGCTCCGACGGAAGGAAGACATCGCAGCGTCCGCGACCTGGCCTAACTGGTCCCGACCACTTCCGTTAGCGCGGAGTGCGGCGTAGTGTTCGAGGCGCAACATCCCTCATTACGGGCGCCCGCCGAGACATGACCGACCCCGCCACGACGTTGTCGTCCGACATGCACCCGGAACCGCCGTTCGCCCGCCATCGCGAGGTGGCGCTGGTCGGCTGCTCCGTGCTCGCGCTATTTTTCGCCGTGTCAGCGCGGCGGTTCCTGGTCAACGGCATCGGAACGGCCTTTCGCCTAACGGATATCGGTCTGATCGGCACGCTGGCGACGGAGATCGTGCTGGCCGCGATATGGCTCCCCATCCTGCGTCAGCGCGGGTGGGCCGTTAGGCACCTCGGGCGGCCATACGAAAATCTGGACCTCCTCAGAGGCATCAGCCTCGCGTGCGGCGCGTGGGTCGCGTACATCCTCGCCTACAACGTCGCCTTCTTCGTGTCGCCGGCCTTCGCGTTGCGCCTGAACGCCTTCCGCCCGACCGGCACGGTCTCGTGGCTCACGGTAGTCGCCCTGGCGATGCTCAACCCCGTCTTCGAGGAGACGTTGTACGAGGGATACATCGTCAACGCGTTGCGTCGCTCCGGTTGGGCCGTGGCGCTCGGTGCGAGCGTTGCCGTCCGTGTCGCGCTCCACGTATATCAAGGCCCGGTTGCGCTCGTGAGCATTCTCCCCACCGGGCTCTTGTTTACGGGTTATTACCTTCGCACGCGCAGACTATGGCCGCTCGTCGCCGCCCACATGCTCCTCGATGTGGTCGCGCTCGCGCCATACGCGCACGGGCTGGCCTAACGGATGGCGTTCGTCGCGGCGGTATCCGAGATGGGCGGCCGCTGTCGGGAGCGCGGCCGCCCGGACGCGCTGCTTCACGGACAGGGGTGCCAGTATCCCGGTATGTCGGGCGTGCCGGGGATGACGATGTCCGGCGTGCCGGGTGTGCCCGGGAAATCGCCGACCGGCGGCGTGCCCGGTGTGCCCGGAACGTAGATGTCCGGAGTGCCGGGTGTGCCCGGCGTGTAGCACTGTTCGCCGCTGTGTTGGTGCGATTGGACCGGCGACGCGAGTTTAGCCGCGTCCGCGGCGCGTTTCGCGTCGAGCTCGAATGGCCCCTGCGAGTGCAGCTCCAGCGGGAATCCCGGCGCCAGCGAGTAGTCGCTATTGCGCGTGAGCGCGACGATGGCCGTCGCCAGCCCAACGGCGCCTCCGATCGCACCGCCAACAAACACGTTGCGTTGACCGCCTGCTGCGGCGCCGATCGCGAGACCGGCCAACGGCGCCGCCCCGCCCACCGCCAGGAGGGTCTTCGGCTGCTCGGCCGGGCCTAACGCAGCCGGGTCGCGAGGTTGTGCCTGCGCCGGCTGCCGCACCGTTGCGACGTAGCCGTTGGCGAACAACAGCGACGTGAGGCGGAGCTGGAGCTCGATCGTGTGATGGATCCAGCCGCGGCGCGCCACGCTGTCGAGCGTCGCCAGGGCGTAGGTGCCGGCGGGGATCAACACCTTGTCGTCCACCGTGACCGGAAACGTGATTTGCATGTAGACGCTGTCGCCCGCTTTCGCCGTGCGCGTGTCGAGCGGGCGCTGCAGTTGCGCGAAGAGGTGCGCGCCCGCGGGCACGGTGACCGTCGAATCGAACTCTCCACCGACGGCGGAATCCACGCTCGCGAATGCCGTGACCTGACCGTGTGCGACAGATCCCACGGCCAGCAGCATCGCCGGAACTACGAACACGCTGCGCATGCTCCATTCCCTCCGTCGGCGTGACAGCCCCTCGTAACCCTGCGCCATCTCACCAAGATTACGTGCAGGGACGAAGTTCCGTGGGTAGGAAGCGCCGGGCGTTGGGCATCTCCGGCGAGGCGTTCACCCCAGGGCCTTGCGCGAGGCGTGGCCGGCGCACGATTCTCACGTGCTGAGCCGCTGGCAGGGTCAGCCATGGAGTCCAATTCTCCGTAAGGCAGCGGGAGGACCGTAAGGCAGCGGGAGGAGATGATGGCGTCGATCACCCTCGGTCTCGATCACGTGCGACAAGATCTCGCGTACGCGGTGCGAAGTCTGCGCCGATCGCCGGGATTCGCGGCGATGGTGGTCGCGACACTCGCCCTCGGCGTCGGAGCGAACACAGCGCTCTTTTCACTCGCCGACCGGTTGTTCTTGCAAACACCGGCCGGCGTGACCGATCCAGGATCGCTGCGGCGCCTCTACGCGCGTTCGACCTTCTTCGGTCAGCCGAGAATCGTCAGCGAGATTGGCTACCCGCAATATCTGGCCGTTAGGCAGAGCATCGCGACGCGTGCGCGGACGGCCGCGTACATGGCGCCGGATTCGATTCACGTCGGCAACGCCGACGCCGCGCCGGACCAGGGCGTGTACGCGGCCGCGGACCTCTTTCCCCTGCTCGGCGTGCATGCGGCGATGGGCCGGCTGTTCGGTCCCGACGACGATCGCATGGGGAATGCCGCCCTCGTGGCGGTGATCAGCTACGACTCTTGGCAGCGTCGCTTCGGCGGCGATCCGCACGTCATCGGCCGCGTCGTGCCCATCGCTCGACAGCAGTACACCATCATCGGCGTGATGCAGCGCGGATTCACGGGTATCGACCTCGAGCCGGTCGACGTGTGGCTTCCGTTGGCGACGTATCCGTCTCCAGTGATCGCCGGCGAGCCGTGGTACGAAAGCTGGCGGAGCTTCGGCCAAGTGCGCATCCTGGCCCGGGTCCGGCCGCACACGCCTAACGAATGGCTGGCGTCGGCCGCCACGGTCGCGTTCAATCGCGGCGAGGTCGCGAACGCGCCTCACGCGCCCGAATCGGCCACGTTCCTGGTCGGCCCGATCCAGGCCGACCGGGGACCCGCACTGCCGCCGAAGACCGACGTGGCCATCACGACGCGGCTCTTGGGCGTCGCGCTGATCGTGCTGCTCATCGCGTGCGCGAACGTCGCCAACCTCCTGCTCGCGCGCGCCGACGGACGGCGGCGTGAGATCGCGGTCCGCCTTGCACTCGGCGTGTCCCCCGGCCGCCTCATCGCCCAGCTCCTAACGGAAGGCATGGTGCTCGCCTCGATCGCAGGCGCGGCGGCATTGCTGGCGGGCGTGTGGGGCGCGGTGGCCCTGCGCCACGCGATTCTGCCCGCGACGGAGGCCCGCGGGCCGGTGCTCGACTGGCGCATGACCGCCTTCGCCGTTGGAGTCGCTCTCGCCACCGGTCTGGTCGCATGCCTAACGCCGGCGCTGCGCGCGAGCCGGCCCGATCTCACGAACTCGCTCAAGTCAGGCGTGCGCGCGGGACAGGCGGCGGAGCACTCGAGATTTCGTGCGTCGCTGATTCTTGTCCAATCGGCACTCTCGGTGGTGCTGCTCGTCGGCGCGGGTCTCTTCGTACGCAGCCTCTCGGGCGCACGCGCGATCGACGTCGGATTCGACGCCGATCGCCTCATCTATGCGACGGTGTTCTTCGCGGACTCGCAGGGCCATTACGTGGACTACTTCGATCAGAAGCACGTGGTCGAGGTGACCACTGGGCTGCGGCAGGTCGCGGCGCGCATGGGTCGGGTGTCCGGTGTCGAGGCGGCGGCACTGGCTTCGGCGCCGCCGATGCGGGGGTTCTTGCAAGTGGACATTTTTGTCGACGGCGGCCGCATGGCGCCTAACGTCAACGGCGTGCCGCCCACGGTGAACGCGGTAGAGGCCGGCTACTTCCAAACCACGGGTGTGCGGCTCGTACGCGGTCGGGTGTTCGATGCCAGCGACAATGCGGGCTCGCCACTCGTGGCCGTGGTGAACGAAACGGCAGCACGCGCATACTGGTCCGGCCGCGATCCGATTGGACAGTGCTTGGTGATCAGGTTGGCCACCGAACCGTGCACGCGCGTCGTCGGCGTGACACACGACGCGCACCTGTTCACGCTCGTCGAACGGCCGGAGGCGAACGTCATCGTTCCGTCGGCGCAGGAGATCGGCAAGGGTTTACTCGCGTACCCGGACTATCTCATTGTTCGCGCGGCGTCGGCCCAACGAAGTGCGGTGATTGCGGCGCTCCGGCGGACGGTCCGCGACGTGTTCCCAACCGCCGAGCCGCCATGGATCGAGACGAGCGCCAGCGAGGTGCACGAGCAATTGTCGCCATGGCGCGAGGGCGCATGGCTCTTCTCGGTGTTCGGTGCGCTTGCCCTCGTGGTGGCGGCGATCGGTGTCTACAGCGTACTCGCGTATTCCGTTAGTCAGCGCACGCACGAGATGGGCGTGCGGATGGCGCTCGGCGCCCGCAACGAGCACGTGATGGCGCTCGTGGTCCGCGAGGGCGTGCGCGTGGTATTGGTCGGCGTCGTGGTCGGCGTGGCCGCGTCGCTTGCGTTAGGCACAGTCGTCGCGTCGATGCTCTACGACACGTCGCCGCACGATCCCGTCGTGTTGGCCGTCGTGGCCGCCGTGCTCACCATCGTCGGCGTCGCGGCGTCCGCCGTGCCCGCCTGGCGCGCCTCCCGTACCGACCCGGTGGTCGCCCTGCGCTCCGACTGATCTGCGCCGAACACCTACGCGGACTCGCCGAGCAAGTGCCTGGCGAGTCGCACGGTGAGCGCGACGATCGTCAGCACCGGATTGGCGAACCCGGCGGTCGGGAAGATCGACGCGCCGGCCACGTACAGGTTGTCCATGCCGTGCACGCGCGCGTCGCGATCGACCACGCCGAGCGCCGGATCATCGTGCATGCGCGTCGTGCCGGCGTGGTGATGGGCGTTGGGATCCGGGCGACGCGCGTCCTCGACGGTCACGCGACCCACGCGGCCGAGCTCTGCCGCTACGAGCGCGCGCAGGCGATCGAGCCCGCGCTGGTCGTCCGGCCGCCATCGCCACTCGAGCACGGGCACCGGCACGCCTAACGCATCGCGGCGGCGGCCCAACGTGACGCGATTGTCCGGATGCGGCAGGTGTTCGACGTTGAGCAACACCGTGAAACCGTCGAACCACCGCGCGGCATGCGCTCGCCGCGACCACCCGTGACCGCCGGCCGGCAGCCACCGGCGCCCCCTCGCCGGCATCGCGGCACGAACCGTCGCCAGCGGCGCGCGCGGGCGCGCGAGCAGCGTGGCCGATGCGTTAGGCACGCCGCCGGCGTGCAGCACGCTGTCGTCGAGGGCGAGCCGGCCGAGAATCCACGTGTCGCTCGCCGAGTGGTGCAGGTCGTAGAAGCCCGCCGTCGCATACAGCTCGCTCGTGCGCGGACGCAGCACGATCGCGCTGTCGCGCGGATGCTCCATGAAACCGCGGCCGAGCCATCCCGAATCGTTGCCGGCGCATCCGGCGCCGTCGTCCGTTAGGAGCAAGAGGCGCGCATTCTCCACCGCGCCGGCCGCGAGCACCACGCGCGACGCGCGGACATCCCACGGCGCACCGCCGGGCGTCGCCACCGAGAGGCGTGTCACCCGCCGCCGTGCGGCGTCGCGACGCAGCGCGATCACGGTGGCATGCGTGCAGAGACGCACATCGGTCGCGCGCTCGACGGCGGTGCAAAGCGGTGCCGACAATGCGTGCCGCGTGCCGAGCTGGTATACCCGCGACACGAGCGCGCCGGTGTCGGCCCACGGCGCACGCCCGGCCTGCACCCACGCGGCGGCGTCGTACGAGAACGAGCCGAGGCCGCACAGCTGCTGGGCCCGCACGTAGTCGCCGTGCAGTTCCGTTAGGCCAAACGGCCAGTTGCCGAACGGGCGGGCGGTCCCGCGATGGAAGTCGAGCGCGTCGAGCGGCACGTACTTGGCGCCGGCGGCACCGTCCACCGGCGTATTCCAGATGTTCGAGGTCCCACCCACTTGCCTATGGCGCGTGGCGCCCAAGCCTGCATATTCGTGCCCGATGAGGTCGCCATCGTTGAGCGCCTGCGCATCGGGCTCGTCGTGATCGCCGCCACTCTCGAGGAGAATCAGGTCGCATCGGCCGGCGAGTTCGGCCGCCAGCACCAGGCCCGCTGGACCTGCGCCGACGATGCACACGTCCGTATCGAGCGTGGTTCCACCACTGAAGCGTCTTGCGTCGAGCAGCACGTCGTCTCCTCAAAGCGGTCATGAATCGTGGCTCCGACCGATCCGGCTGTCACAATTATCATCCCGACGCGCGGTCTTCGCGAACGCGCCGCGTCGCTCGCGGCCGCGATCGACAGCGCGTGGGGCCAATGCGACGTGCGGCCGGTACTGATCGTGGTGCTCAACGGTCCGCGCCGCGATCCCGTCGTGGAGTGCGCACTGCGCGGCGATCCGCGCGTCACGCTGGTGGTGCGTGAAACGGCCAGCCTCCCCGCCGCGCTCTCCACTGGGCGCGCGATGGTGAACACGCCGTGGTTCACGGCGCTGGACGACGACGACCTGCTCGTGCCTAACGCACTATCGCTCCGCCTGCGCGCGCTCGACGAGCACCCCGACTGCGCGGCCGTGGTGACCAACGGCTGGCGGCGCACCGGCTCCGACGACGCGTTGCACGTGTTGCCGCACGAGAACGTGTCGGCCGATCCGATGCGCGCCATGTTGGCGCACAACTGGCTGCTGCCCGGATCGTGGCTGTGCCGCTCCGACCACGTCGGCGCCGATGTGTTCGACGCAATGCCCGACTTTCTCGAGTGCACGTACCTGGGACTCCGTCTCGCCTCCGAACATCGGATCGTCTGGCTCGACGCGCCGAGCGTCATCTACACGGTCGGCAGTCCGGGCGCCGAGTCGAGCTCGCGCGCATATGTACTGGGGCAGGTCGCGGCGCTGCGCCGGATCATCGCGCTGCCCTTGCCCCACGATGTGCGGCGGACGCTCCGCGCGCGCATCGCCGGCGCGTACCACGCGGCCGCGAATCACGAGCGCGAGGTCGGTGCGTTAGGCGCGGCCTGGCGTTGGCATGTGCGGAGCGTGCTCGAGCGGTCGGGATGGCGGTACGCGCCCTTCATGCGCCATCTCGTGCGCGATACGCTCGGGCGCCTCCGATGACCGACGGCCACACTCGCCTCCTGGTGATATGCCTCGACGCCGCGAGCCCTGACCTGCTCGACAAATTTATCGCCGACGGCACGTTGCCTAACTTGGCCGCGCTCGCCGCACGCGGCCTGGCCGGACGCACCCGCGGGCTCGAAGGCTTTTTCGTGGGATCCACGTGGCCGTCGCTGTTCACCGGTACGAATCCGGCGCAGCATGGCTTCCACTATCAGATGCAGTTGGTCCCGGGCACCTATCGCATCGCCGATCGCACCCGCGGCGCCCTCGTCGAGCGCGAGCCGTTCTGGCGCGCGCTCACCCGCGCCGGGAAGCGCGTCGCGCTGCTCGATGTCCCGCTCGCGCCGCCGGAGCGCGAAGGACTGAATGGCATCCAGGTGGTCGAGTGGGGCGCTCACGATGCCTTCTTCGGATTCTCGACCACGCCGCCCGAGCTGGCCTCGTGGATCGCAACGAACTGGGGCCGGCATCCGGCAGGTGCCTCGTGCGACGCCGACCGGCACGGCGCACGAGACTACCGCGAGCTCGTCCTGGCGCTCGAAGCGGGCGTGCGTCGCAAGACGGCGTGGACGGTGGAGCTCTTGCGGCGCGGCGGCTGGGATCTCTTCATGCAGGTGTTCAGCGAGTCGCACTGCGTTGGGCATCAGTGCTGGCACCTGCACGACACCGGTCATCCGGCTCACGACCGCGCGATGCTGGCGGT
>JANWIK010000124.1 GCA_025449955.1 Gemmatimonadaceae bacterium | reverse complement strand
TACATCACGCCCGACGTGATCGCGGATTTCACCAGCATTCATCTCGAGAGCGCGGGGCCCGATCGCGTGCGCGTATTCGGCATTCGCGGCGCGCCGCCAACCGACAAGCTCAAGGTGTCGATCGCGTACCGCGCCGGCTTCAAGGCGTTAGGCACGTTGGTCTACGCGTGGCCGGACGCGCTCGAGAAGGCACAGGTTGCAAACCGCGTGATCCGCGAACGGTTGGACCGCCTCGGCCTCACGTTCGAGACCATCCACACTGAATTCCTCGGCGCGTCGGCCACGCACGGTCCGCTCGCCGGCGCGGCGGGCGATGTGCCGGAAGTGCAGTTGCGCATCGGTGTGCGCGGCCCGGACAAGAAAACCGTGGAGCGATTCACGCGCGAGATCGCGCCGCTGGTCTTGAACGGACCGCCGAGCGTCACCGGATTCGCCGGCGGCCGGCCGAAAGTGGAAGAGGTGGTCGCGTACTGGCCTGCGTTAGTCGACAAGCGCGTCGTCACCCCCGTCGTCGCGATGGACGAGCCATGAAGATCCGCCTGGTGGACATCGCGCACGCCCGCTCGGGCGACAAGGGCGACACGGCCAACGTGGGCGTGATCGCGCTCAAGCCCGAGTGGTACCCGCTGCTCGAGCGCGAGCTGACGCGCGACCGCGTCGCGCGGCACTTCGCGGGCGCGATCACCGGCGGCGTGGACCGGTACGAGCTGCCCAACCTTGGCGCGCTCAATTTTCTGCTGCACGGTGCGTTAGGCGGCGGCGGCACGCTGTCGCTCAAGACGGACGCGCAGGGGAAAGTGTTCTCCACGGCGCTGCTCCGGCTCGAGCTCGAGGTCCCGGACGCGGAGGCGCGCCGCCTCCATCTGCCGGGCGCCGGCGCGTGAGCCGCATCCGGTTCGCGGCGGCGGACGGCGTGGGACGCATCACGCTCGCCCGCCCGGACAAGAAGAACGCGCTCGACCGCGACGCCGCGAACGAGGTGCGCGAGGCGCTGGCGCGTTGCGCGGGCGACGACTCGGTTCGCGCGGTGTTGCTCGACGCCGAAGGCGCCGATTTCTGCGCCGGCGCCGATCTGGCCGCGCTCGCCACGCTCGTCGAGGCCGGTGCCCACGCCCAGCACGAGGATGCGATGGCGTTAGGCAACGTGTTCATTGCCATGCGCGAGCTGCCCAAGCCGGTGGTGGCCGCGGTGCGCGGCCGCGCGCTCGCCGGCGGCGCCGGACTCGCGACCGCCTGCGACATCGTGCTGGCCGAGGACGACGCGAAGTTCGGCTACCCCGAAGTGCGCGTGGGCTTCGTGCCGGCCATGGTCATGACCATGCTGCGCCGCGCGGTGGGCGAGAAGCAGGCCTTCGACCTGGTCGCAACCGGGCGCCTGCTGTCGGCGCGCGAAGCCGTCGACCTGGGCCTCGTGAGCCGCGTCGTGCCCGCGGGCACGCTGGACGCCGCGGCCTCCGAGCTGGCGCGCGGGCTCGCCGCGGCGCCGCCCGGTGCCTTGGCCTTCACCAAGCGGCTCTTCTACGACCTCGATAACCGCTCGTTCCGCGACGGCATTGCGTTAGGCGCCAAGGTGAACGTCCAGGCGCGCGCGACGGCCGAATTCCGCGACGGCGTCCGCCGCTTCCTCGAGGGCAAAGGGAAGGGCGGCGAGACACGACCGTCATGAAACAAGTCGACGTGCTCAAGATGGCCCTCTTGCTCGTCGGCATCGGCATCTGGGCATACGGCCTCCGCTACGGGCACACCGCCGTGATGGTCGTCGGCGTCGCCTTCGTGGTCGTGGCCTTTCTGCTTCGCTTCCTGCCCAAGATCACGCGCCGGTTCTGACCAGCAGGGCTCCGTTAGTGCCGGACCTCGCTCATCAGCGCGAACGGATTCCCCTCGGAGTCGCGGAACTCGCCGAGCCACAAGTCGTGGTCGCTCATCCGCGCGATGAGCGCCGGCGCGGTGATCGTCGGCACGCCGCGCTCGCCTAACTGCCGGGCCGCGGCCTGGATGTCGCCCACCTTGTAGTACAGCATGCCCGCTCCCACCGGCTCGGCGCTGGGCTCGGCCACGCCGAGCATGAGCCGCACGCCGCCGCAGTCGAAGAACGCCATCCGCTGCGGCACCTCGAACAGGAAGCGCATGCCGAGCGCGTCGCGGTAGAACGCGGTCGCGCGGGCGAGATCGGAGACCGGGATCAGGACCTGACCGATCTGAGACAGGTGCAGCGTGTCCATTGTCGCCTCCATGGGATCCTCCGGCGCGGGTGGAAGACGGCGCGCGCCCACGGGGGGTGGCACGCGGCACGCCTTTTAGTTAGTATTACTAACTACTATGCCGACCCCGTCCCGTTCGCGCAAGAGCCCCGACCCCGATGCGGTCGCCGACCGCCTCCACTCGGCCGCCATCCACATCTTGCGGCGCGTCCGCCGCGAAGACCCGGGCATGGGCCTGAGCCCGCCGCGCGCGTCGGCACTGTCCGTCATCGTCTTCGGCGGCCCCATCACGTTGGGCGCCCTCGCCGCCGCCGAGCAGGTACGGCCGCCCACCATGACACACCTCGTGCGCGCACTCGAAGAGATGGGACTCGTCACCCGAGTGGCCGATCCGGACGACGGACGCCTGGCCCGCATCCACGCCACCCGCCGCGGCAAAGAGCTGCTCGAAGCCGGTCGAGCCCGGCGCGTCGGCGTCCTGTCCCGCGACATGCGCACGTTGAGCAAACGAGACCTCGCTACCCTCGCCCGCGCGGCCGAGCTCCTCGACAAACTCTCGCATGATTGACTGGAACCGCCTCCCGCGATCGGCAAAGCAGCCGAAGCGATCGAAACGATCTCGAATCAGGCGGGTACTGGCACTGGTTAGCGGGTACGCGGATTCGTATAACGACCTGAAGGACTCCCGGGTCGGGCATGTTGTCCGGTTCGGTTGTTGCTGAAAACCATCTCCAGTTGCTCAAGGGAGGAGCAGACATGGCCCAAGAGAAGCGCCGACGCACGCGTGCGACTCCCGTCGACATTACACCGGCGGAAGCTGATCGCGACATCCTCGATCAATACTTCGCCGAAGTGAGCCGGTACGCGCTGCTGCACGTGGACGAGGAGCAGGTGCTCGCTCGTCGTATTCGCCGCGGCGATGAGCACGCGCTCGACGAGCTGGTGCGCCGCAATCTCCGCTTCGTCGTCTCCGTAGCCAAGAAGTACCAGAACCGCGGCCTCCCGCTCATCGATCTGATCGGCGAAGGCAACGTCGGCCTCATGACGGCCGCGCGGAAGTTCGATCCGGACCAAGGCGTCAAGTTCATTTCGTACGCGGTGTGGTGGATCCGCCAGGCCATTCTCGCCTCCCTGGCCAGACAGGGTCGCACTGTGCGCGTACCGCTCAACCGCACCGCCGACCTGTCGCGCGTGATCAAGGCGGCGGGCGTGCTGCGCGATCGCCTGCGCCGCGAGCCAACGCCCGACGAAATCGCGCAGATCACCGACATCCCGACGGAGATCGTGAGCGCCCTCACGGCGCTCAACACAGCGGACGTGCGACTCGACGCGGCCGTCGGCAAGGACAGCGATCGCGCGCTGATCGAACGCTTCGCAGCCGACGAAATGCCGGACCTGGAGCAGGAAGTGCTGGACCGCTTCCGCCGGGCCGAGCTCGCGCGCGCGTTGACCACGCTGCCGGCGCGCGACGCCAAGATCCTCGAGTTGTACTTCGGCCTCACGGGCGATCGCGAGCACACGCTCGACGAAATCGGCAAGATGTTGGGCGTAACCCGCGAGCGCGTCCGCCAGCTGCGCGACCGCGCGCTCAGACGCCTCCGCCACGGCGCAGTGGGCGCCGCCCTCCGCGATCTGTCGGCGGCCTAGTACCACGACGCTCTGACGAATACCAAGGGGAAGCGCGCCAATGCAACGGCCGCTTCCCCTTGAGTTAATTTCCTTCCCATGCCCGTTCAATCAGTTCCCGAGCTGCTGTCGCCCGCCGGCTCGCTCGACGCCGTGCGTGCCGCCTTGGCGAACGGCGCCGACGCGGTCTATTTGGGCGCCGAGCGATTCAACGCACGGGACGAGGGCGCCCAGCTCACGCTGGACGACTTGGCCGAGGCGTGCCGCCTCGCGCGGTCGCGCGGGCGGCGCATCTACCTCACGCTCAATACGCTCCTCAAGCCGTCCGAGCTGGCCGACGCGCTCCTCTTGTTAGGCGAGTGTCTCGACCGCGGGATCCACGCCGCGATCGTGCAGGACCTGGGGCTCGTGCGCCTCGCGCAACAGGTCTACCCGGGCGTCGAGCTGCACGGATCGACCCAGCTCACCGTGCACGACCCCGACGGCGCCGCGCTCCTGTCTGCGTTAGGCTTGCAGCGCGTCGTGCTGGCGCGCGAGAACACGCTCGAGGACATCGGGGTGATCCGCGCCGCCGTGCCCGACCTGCTGCTCGAGTCGTTCATCCACGGCGCGCTCTGCATCTCCTATTCGGGGCAGTGCCTCATGTCCGGCATGATTTCCGAACGGAGCGCCAATCGCGGCTCGTGCGCGCAGTCGTGCCGCAAGGACTACGTGCTCCGGGATGCCTCCACCGGCGACACGCTCGACACCGGCTACCTCATCTCGGCGCGCGATCTGGCGGCACACGACCATCTCGACGCGATCGCCAAAGCCGGCATCCACACGCTCAAGATCGAGGGCCGGAAAAAGCGCGCCGAGTACGTCGCCACGGTGACGCACACGTACCGCGACTGTCTGGACCGCCTGGCCCGGGGCGAGCCGTCGCTGCCTAACGAGACGGAGCGCCGGGATCTGGTGCAGATCTACAGCCGCGGATTCACCGGCGGCATGTATGGCGGCAGGGCAGGGCGCGAGTACGTGACCCGCGACCACCCTGACAATCAGGGCGTCGAGCTGGGCGTCGTGGTGGGACACGATCGCGCCATGCACATCGTGGAGCTCTCGGCGCCGCTGGCCGCGGGCGACGGGATCGCGCTGCTGCCGCCTAACGGGCGCGACGGCGAGCCCATTGGCGCCGCGGTGACCGAGGTGCGGGCGCTCGGCTACCGCGAGGGACGCATCCGCCAGGGCATCACGGCGCCGTTGCGCGGCCGCGCCGCCGTCGGCGCGCGGGTATTTCGCACGTCGCACGCGGCACTGCTCGAGCGGGCAAGAGACAGCTTCGCCGCGTTGGCCGCCCCGCACGACGGACGGCGCACGCGCCTCGACGTGCGCGCGTCGGGCGCGGCCGGACGGCCGCTCGAGCTCACGTTCACGGCCGGACCCGACTCGGTCACCGTGCACGGCGAGGCGCCGCTCGCGCCCGCGCGCGCGCACGCCCTCGATCACGCCCGGCTCCGCGAGCAGCTCGGCCGCCTGGGCGAAACGCCGTTTGCGTTAGGCACGATCGATGCCGCCGGACTCGGCGACGGGTTGTTCGTTCCGGTGCGCGAGCTCAACAACATGCGCCAACGCGCGACCGCCGCGCTCGCCCGCCGGCGCGAGGCGGCATCGGTGTCCCACGGGGACGAGCGCCGCACACGCATTGCGTCGGCCGTCGCACACGTGCGTGCCCATCAGCCGGAGGCGCCCGACGCACCGTTCGTCCTCGCCGCGGATGTCTATACGGTGGAAGAGGCGCGCGCTGCCGCGCAGGCCGGCGCCACCGAAATCACGGTCGACGCCTTCCTCCGCCACCCGGTGCCGCCGCGCAACCGGATCGTTGCGTTAGGCGAAGAGCTGGCGGCGCTCGGCGTCTCGTTCCGCCTGCGCACGCCGACCATCGTCCGCCCCGAGGAACGCCGCGACGTGGATCGCTGGCTCGACCTGGGCTTGCCACTGCTCTCGGGACACACCGGGCTCGTCGCTGCGCTCTCGACCCAGGGCCGCGACGTCGTCGCCGACTACGCCGTCAATTGCTTCAACCAACACACGGCCGCGGTGCTGTTCGAGCACGGCGCACGCCGCATCGTGTTGTCGGTCGAGCTCACGGCCAACGAGATCGCCGATCTCGTGGCGCCATGGTCGGGCCGCGGATTCGACACCGTCGTGTACGGCCGCCCCGAAGGCATGACCATCGAGCACTGCATCCTCTCGGCGGCGTTCGACCGTGAGCCCACGACCTGCCGAGATCTCTGCGTGCAGAAGCATCCGCACGTCGAGCTCACGGATCCCGCGGGTTACACCTTCCCGGTGGCCACCGACGCGGCGTGCCGCAACCGGCTCTTGCACTCGCGTCCGATCGAAGCGTCGGAGTTTCTCCCAACGCTGTGGCGCACCGGTATTCGCGGCTATCGGATGCTCTTCAACGTGCCCGGCGATCCGGTGGCCGACCTCGTCGGACGCACGCGGGCGGCGCTCGACGCACTCGCCGCGGGCTCGGATGCTCCGTTAGGCGCAATCCGCGCGCTGGTGGGCACGCGGTTCACGCGCGGTCACTTCGCCCGCGCCGTGTGATCGATACGCCGCGCAACCCAATGATGATGCCGTCGCGCGCGCCTGGCGTGACACTGGTCCGATGACCGACTCGTTCACGGCCGACCAGGCACGCGCCGCCCTCCGGCAACACTTCGGATTCTCCGAGTTCCGGCCCGGCCAGGAGCGCGCGGTCGCCGCGGTGGCCGCGAAGCGCGACACGTTGGTCGTCCTCCCCACCGGCGGCGGGAAGTCGCTCTGCTACCAGGTGCCGGCGTTGCTGCTGCCGGGACTCACGGTCGTCATCTCGCCGCTCATCTCGCTCATGAAAGATCAGGTCGATGCGCTCGAGGCGCGCGGCCTGCCGGCGGCGTTCATCAATTCCACGCTCTCGTCGAGCGAAGTGTCGGACCGGCTCT
>JANWIK010000123.1 GCA_025449955.1 Gemmatimonadaceae bacterium | reverse complement strand
TGGAATGCCCAACGGAGCGGCAGCTCGGTGCCCACCGGCATCCAGGAGAAGAACGTCTTCACGAACGGCGATGCCATGTTGGACGGCATCGCGAAGAAAATCGCGACCGCCAGCGCAAACGCGAGGATGAGCACCAGCGGTCCGACGATGGTGACGACGCCGTGCAGCGGGCTGCGCGCCGGCGCCGCGTGCGCATCGTGCGCATCGTGCCCCGCACCCTGGCCCGACACAGCGTGCGCACCGTGCGCCGCCGACGGATCATCCGGCCCAACGTGGAACGCGCTGAACAACGAGATCGCCCCGTTGATCACGAACCCGGCGAGCGGGAGGATGGGCAACAGCCACACCAGCTCGGCGATCGAGCCGGCGAGCGGATGTACTCCACCCGGTTGGGCCAAGGGCACTTGGAGCATCACCCTTTGAGCAGATTGATGTTCTTGAGGTCCACTGACTCGTGGTGGCGGAAGATCGCGATGATGATGGCTAACCCGACGGCCGCTTCAGCGGCGGCGACACTCATGACGAAGATCACGAACACCTGACCGCCCGCGCCGTACAGCCTCGAAAACCCGATGAACGACAGGTTCACGGCATTGAGCATGAGCTCGACGCACATGAAGATGATGATCGCGTTGCGGCGCGTGAGCACGCCGATCACGCCGATCACGAACAGCACCGCCGAGAAGAAAAGAGCTTCCGGAACCATGTCTAACCCCGGCGCTTGGCGAGGACCACGGCACCCACGATCGCGACCAGCAGCAGCACGCTCGTGATCTCGAACGGCAGCAAGTACGTGCGGAAGAGCGAATCGGTGATCGGCGTGGTGACGTTCGTCTCGCGCGGCAGCCACGCCAGCTCGGCCGGCAACTTCTGGCGCACGAGCACCATCACCTCGGCCAACATGATCAGGCCGGCGAGGAGCGCGAAAATGCGTGCGCCCTTCCCCTTGAGGTCAGCCACGCTGGGCGGCAGCCCCAGGTTGAGCAGCATCACCACGAACAGGAACACCACCATGATGGCGCCCGCGTACACGAGCACCTGGATCGCGCCGACGAACTGCGCATCCATCATGATGTAGAGCGCTGCCAGACAGAACATCGTGTTGACGAGCCACAGCGCCGCCGCCACCGGATTGCGCCGCGTCACGAAGATCGCGGCCGACACCACCGCGATGAGGCCGAAGAGATAGAACAGGAACTCGAAGACGAACCCGTTGGGCATCACTCGCCTCGGGGGTCGGCGGGGTCCCACATCTCGCACACCGGGTGCGTCTGCGCCGTTAGGCGCTCGAGATCGTACACGAAACCGGCGCGGCTGTACTCCGAGTTCTCGTAGTGCCGTCCCACGTGAATCGCCTCTTCCGGACACACCTCCTGGCAGTACCCGCAGAAGATGCAGCGGAACTCGTCGATCTCGTACACGAGCGGATACCGGTTCCCTTCCTCATCCTCGCCCGGGACGAGCTTGATGCAGTTGGCCGGACAGATTTGCGGACACAGCCCGCACGCCACACACTTCGACTTCCCATTCTCGTCGGTGAGCATGCGATGCGTGCCGCGCCACCGCGGCGACAGATCCCATTTCTGCTCGGGATACTGCCACGTCACTTTGTGCGGGTTGGCGAGATGCTTGAACGTGATCGCCATCCCTTTGAGCATGGCGCGCACGTAGCTCGTCTGCCGGATCGGCCGCTCGAGGACCTTCACTTGAATGGCCATGATCAATCTCCCTGCGCCGGCGTGAGCGGCGGACGGCGCATCGCCATCGCGCGCAGCTCGGCCAGCTCGACGGCGCCCACGCGCGCATACGCCGGACTCACCAGGCGGCCGCGATCGAGCACCACGAACACGAGAATCGCCAACACGATGTTGAGCACGGCCAGAATGGCCCAGTAGATCGGCACGAATCCGCCTAACCGAGCCGTGGGCGCGATGCCCGCCATCTCGAGACCCAACACCGCCGCCGCCATGATCACCAGATAGCCCAGGGCAATCGGCAGCATCACCTTCCAGCCGACACTCATCAATTGGTCATAGCGGAACCGCGGCAGCGTCCAGCGGATCCACATGTAGAGGAACAGGAAGAAGCCCGTCTTGATCATGAAGAACACGAGCGTGATCAACGTCTTCCACCAATGCCACGGCGCCGTGTCCACCGTCGTCCAGAACGGAACGGCCCAGCCGCCGAAGAAGAGCGTCGTGAGCAGCGCGCTCGCCGTCACCATGTTCGAGTACTCGGCGATGAAGAACATCGAGAACTTCATCGAGCTGTACTCGGTGTGATAACCCGCGATGAGCTCCGATTCCGCTTCCGGCAGGTCGAACGGCAGCCGGTTGGTCTCGGCGAAGGCCGCGACGAGGAACAGGAAGAATCCAATGAGGAGCGGGAACGCGAACCAGCCCGTCTGGATCTGGGTCGCCACAATGGAGCTGAGCGAGACGTTGCCCGACAACAGCAGCACCGACACGGCCGCGAGGCCCATCGACACCTCGTAACTCACCATCTGCGCGCTCGACCGGAGCCCGCCTAACAATGCATACTTGTTGTTCGAGCTCCATCCGGCGAGCACGATGCCGTACACGCCGAGCGACGCGATCGCGAGAATGTACAAGAAGCCCACCGGCAGGTCGGCGATCGACATGTCGACCAACCCCCACGGCGTGGGCAACGGCGCCGCGAATGGAATCACCGCGAACGTGATCAGCGCGGGGATGAACGACATCACCGGCGCGAGAATGAACAACGGGCCGTACGCCGCGGAGGGATACGTCTCCTCCTTCATGATGTTCTTGAGCCCGTCGGCCAAGGGCTGGAACAGCCCCCTCGGGCCCACACGGTTAGGCCCGTGCCGGTCCTGGATCCACGCCGAGATCTTGCGCTCGGCGAGCGTCAGGTAGGCGATCGTCACCATGAGCACCGTGAACACGACCAGGATCTTGATGATCGTGAACCAGAGCCACGGCGCGCCGTGAACCGGCACCTGCGCGTCGTACGCGTGCTGGACCAGCATGAGCACGGCGGCGATCGTCATGCGCTCGCGCCTCCCGCCACGCCCGCGACGGCGCCGGCGAGCGCCTGCCCCTTGAGCCCGAGCGAGTCGTACGTCATGCCGGCAAACTCGGGATGCTGCGCCGCGAGCGCGGCGAAGGCTTCGCTCGCCAGATAGTACCCGGCACGCTCGCCCAGGAACGTGAGCAGGTCGCCGACGGACCACCACACGGGACGCGACATCCCGGGCGCCGAGCGCGCTTGCCGATACTGTTGTACGCGTCCGCGCAGATTCGTGAACGTGCCGTCTTCTTCGGCCACGTTGGTCGATGGCAGCGCGATGATCGCGTTGGTCACGAGCTCCGGCATCGTGGTCCCGATCACGATCACCGCGCTCGCCTTGGCGATGGCGGACGCGTCCGCCGCCGCCATCTCGTGGTCGGCCACGATGAGCACGTCGCCGTCCTTCATGCCCGCCAACGGCGTGTCGCTCCTGGCGAACCCGAACAGCTCGGCCGCGCGCACGTTCGCCGCGCGCTCGGCCCGCCTAACGAGATCCGGCACGCCGGCCAGCGGCGCTTCGGTGCCGAGCCGAACGCGGAATCCGCCGCCGCCACCGCTCCGCTTCGCGAGGCGCGACAACATCCACAGCGATTCGTTGGACAACATCGGGCTCGCCAGCACGAACGCCCGCTTCCCGTTGAGATGCAGCGCCGCGGCGCGCAGGGCGTCGTCCCACCCGGAGACCACCAACCGGTCGCCATGCCTAACGAGCGGCGCCTCGATGCGGTCGGTCCGGTTCATCCACCGGTAGTCCATCCGCCCTTCGTCGCACAAGTAATAATGATTGACGTCGGTGTTCGTCCGCGGACGCATGCGCACGACCACGTTGTCGCGCGTCTCGAGAATCGTGTTGCAGCCCTGCGTGCAGTTCGGGCACACCGACGGCGTACGATCGAGCTCCCACGCGCGCGACTTGTTGAGGAAGTCCTTGGACACCAGCGCGCCCACCGGGCACAGATCGATCACGTTCGCGGCCCACGGGTGCGTGAGGTCCTTGCCCTCGAACTTGCCGATCACCGCGCGGTCGCCGCGCTCGCTCACGTTGAGCACCGGATCGTTCGCCACGTCCTGCATGAAGCGCACGCAGCGCGTACACAGAATGCAGCGGTTCGTGACGTACAACACGTCGCCGCCAAAATCCTCGGCAGGATTGAAGCGCTTGGGCTCGTGCGACCGTCCCTGCGCGCGGCCTTCGCGATACACGTAGTCCTGCAACTCGCATTCGCCCGCTTGATCGCAGATCGGGCAATCGAGCGGATGATTGAGCAGCAGGAACTCGAGCACCGCCTTCCGCGCGTCGAGCGCCGGATCGCTGTAGAGGTGCACCACCTGGCCTTCGGCCGCGGCCGTCGCGCACGCCGGCGCGAGCTTGGGCGCCTTCTCGACTTCCACCAGACACATCCGGCACACGCCGGCCACCGGCAGTCCCGGATGGTAGCAGTAGTGCGGAATGAGGACGCCCGCAACTTTGGCCGCTTCGAGAATCGAAGTGCCCGCGGGAACGGACACCGTCCGTCCCTCGATCGTGAGTGAGACCTGTTGCGCGTCTGCCATCAGGCCGCCGCCGTCGCGCCCATGGGGCACCGTTTCCCGGTGATGTGTGCTTCGAACTCGCTCC
This sequence comes from Gemmatimonadaceae bacterium, assembly GCA_025449955.1. Taxonomy (GTDB): domain Bacteria; phylum Gemmatimonadota; class Gemmatimonadetes; order Gemmatimonadales; family Gemmatimonadaceae; genus JADGGM01. Next base: position 25,431 of record JANWIK010000123.1, on the reverse strand, counting down.
GGAATTTGTGGATGCCGGAGACGATCGGGGCGGCGCACGAGTCGCTGAGCACGCAGATCGTCTTCGCCGTCATCTGCTCCGACAGATCCAGGAGCGTGTCGAGATCCTCCATTGTACCGTGTCCGCGCTCGATGCGCTCGAGAATGCGCGTGCACCACGCGGTGCCTTCGCGGCACTGCGTGCACTGTGCACAGCTTTCGTGCGCATAGAAACGTGCGAACCGGGCGATGTGCTTCACGATGCACTGCGCGTCATCGAACACGATGACACCGCCGGAGCCGAGCATCGAGCCCTGGGCCACGAATCCCTCGTAGTCCATGAGCGTCGCTTCGGCTTCTTCCATCGTTTGGATGGGAACCGACGATCCGCCGGGCACCACGGCCTTGAAGCGCCGTCCCGGCGTTGGGCCGCCGCAGAGATCGTACAGGAAATCCTTGAACGGGAATCCCATTTCGATTTCGTAGTTGCCGGGCTTCGCGACGTTGCCGCACACCGAGAAGAGCTTGGTGCCGGTGCTCTTCGGGTTGGAGTGCGACATGCCCTTGTACCACGCCGCGCCGCGATTCAAGACGTGCGGCACGGCGACCAGCGTCTCCACGTTATTGATCGTCGTCGGCATGCCGAACACGCCGGCCACCGCGGGAAACGGCGGCTTGATGCGCGGGTTGCCGCGCTTGCCCTCGAGCGAATTCATGAGCGCGGTTTCTTCGCCGCAGATGTAGGCACCCGCGCCCTTGTGCACGTGGACGTCGATGCGCTTGCCCGTGCCCATTGCGTTAGGCCCGACGATCCCGGCGGCGTACGCCTCTTTCACCGCCGCGTTCATCACCGCGAGCGGCTCGGTGAATTCGCCCCGAATATAGATGTAGCACGTCTCGGCGCCGATCGCGTACGAGGCAATGGCCGAGCCTTCGATGAGCGCGTGCGGCGTCCAGCGCATGATCTCGCGATCCTTGAACGTGCCCGGCTCGGACTCGTCGGCATTCACGCACAGGTAGTGCGGCTTCCCGTCGCCCGGCTTCATGAACGACCACTTGAGGCCGGTGGGGAATCCGGCGCCGCCGCGTCCGCGGAGACCCGAGTCCTTCACCACGTTCACGATCTCCGCCGGCGTTAGGCCGAGCGCTTTCTCGAGGGCGACATAACCGCCGCGCTGCTTCCAGCCCGCAACCGTCCGCGCCGCCGGATCGCCGAAATACTGCGACAGGACCGGCGTCTCCTTGGCGTGCGAAGCATGTGGAAAGCCCATTACAGGTACTGGCTCAAGATCTGCGGTACGCGCTCGGGCGTCACCGACTCGATGAATTCTTCGTTGACCATCACCGGCGTCGCGAACCCGCACGCGCCGAGGCATTCGACTTCGATCACGGTGTAGCGTCCATCGGCGGACGTCGCGCCTAACTCGCCGCACCGCGTGTGCTTGAGGAGCGCATCGACGACTCTCTCGGCGCCGCACGCGCCGCACGGCGACGTGGTGCACACCTGGATGAAGTATTTCCCCACCGGGTGCTGGTGGTACATCGTGTAGAACGTGACCACGCCTTTCACGTAGGCCGGTGTGAGCTCGAGCAGTTGGGCCACTTCGGCCATCGCGTCGTCGCTCACCCAGCCGCGCTCGTGCTGCACGATCCAGAGCGCCGGCAGGAGCGCGGCCATCTTGCTCGGGTACCGCGTGAGCAGCTCGTCGAGCTCCTGCTTTGCGCTACCCACGAACACCGGCTTGTACGTGCCCGATTCGTGCTCGGCGTGCGACGTGTCGCCGCCCGGACGACCTCCTCCCACCTCGTGCACCTTCACCGGTCGATTTCTCCCATGACGATATCGATGCTCGCGTTGATCGCGATGACGTCGGACAGGAGATGTCCCTCGACCATCTTCCCGATCGCGGAGAGGTTGACGAACGACGGCGGCCGGATGCGCCACCGCACCGGCTTGGCGGTGCCGTCGGACACCATATAGTAGCCCTTCTCGCCCTTGGGGCTCTCCACCGCCACGTACGATTCGCCTAACGGAGGACGCGGGCCTTCCATCACTTGCTTGAAGTGGTGGATCATGGACTCCATGTCGCTCATCGCCTTGCTCTTGGGCGGCAGCACCACGCGGTGGTCGTCGCTGTTGACCGGACCGTCGGGGAGCCGTGTCGCGGCCTGCGCGAGAATGCGCGTCGACTGGCGGAGCTCTTCCATGCGCACGAGGAACCGGTCGTACACGTCGCCGTTGGTCCCGACCGGGATCTCGAAGTCGTACGTCTCGTAGTCGAGATACGGGAAGTCGCGGCGCACGTCGAACGCGACGCCCGAGGCGCGCACCATGGGACCCGACAGCCCGTAGTTCACCGCTTCGTCCGCCGACATCACGCCTAACCCAACCGTGCGGCCCACCCAGATCCCGTTGGTCGTGAGCACGCGGTCGATCTCATCGACCGTCTTCGGGAACGTCTTGATGAAGTGCTGGAGCTGGTCCATCCAGCCGGCGGGGATGTCGGCCGCCATGCCGCCCACGCGGGTGGCGCTCGTCGTGAGGCGCGCCCCAACCCAGCGCTCCAGCAATTCGTAGACACGCTCGCGCTGCTCGAACGCCCAGAGGAACGGCGTGAAGGCGCCGATGTCGATGCACGTGGTGCCCAACCACACCAGGTGCGAGATGATGCGCGAAAGCTCCATCGCGATCACCCGCAGCACCGTGCACCGCGGCGTGATCTCGATGCCGAACAACCGCTCCGCGCCTAACGCAAAGGCGACGTTGTTGCCGATCGAGTTGAGGTAGTCCTCGCGATCGGTCCACGGGATCACCTGGTTGTACTGGCGGTACTCGCCGATCTTCTCGAAGCCGCAGTGCAGATAGCCGATGTGCGGGATGCAGCGCACCACGGTCTCGCCGTCCAGCTCGAGCACCAGGCGCAGCACACCGTGCGTGGCCGGATGCTGCGGGCCGATGTTGATCAGCATGTGCTCGCCCTCGAGCTCGAGGGCGTCCTCGAGCGCCGGCGGCGGCTCCAACGTGGTGACGGTGCCGCCCTCGTTCATCGTGAGCGGCGCCCGGCGCGGGCGTCCCTGCTCGTCGAGACCCGAGGTCCCGAGCGCGACGTTTACGGTGCGTTTGGTGCTCATGCTACTCTCCCGTGCGCTCGCCGCCTAACAGGCGCTTGCGCATGGCTTCGGGCAAGTCCTCGAACGCCTGCGCGACGGTCAACTCTTCCATGGAGTAGCGCGCCTCCGGATTCGCGGCGAGCGCCTGGCGCAGCTGCTCGGCGCGGCTGAAACGGCCGCGCAGGGGGAAATCTTTGCGGAGCGGAAATCCCTCGTGATACTGCTCCCACATCAGGATGCGCCGCAGGTCGGGATGCCCGGCGAAGCGGATGCCGAACATGTCGTAGCATTCGCGCTCCATCCAGTCCGCGCCCTTGTACACGCCCCACACACTCGGCACCTCGAGGGGCGTCTTGCCATCGAGCGGCAAGTCGACCTTGAGCCTGAGGAAACGACGATACGGCAGCGAGCGCAGGTGCCACACCACTTCGATCGGCTGCTCCGGATCGCGGTACTCGACGGCCGTCACATCCGACAAGTAGTCGTAGCGCTGCGAGGGATCGTCGTGCAACCACTGCACCATCTCGCCTAACTTGAGGCGCTCCACGTACACCGACGTCTCGCCCCAGATCACCTCGACGCGCTGCACGGCCCCGGCGAACTTGGCCTTGAGCGCGTCGGCGCTCGGATTGGCCGGGCCGCCTCGGTTAGGCAAGTGGCGCGGCGTGGCCGGCGCGGGTGCGTCGGGCGCGGCGCTGCCGGGGATGACGACGATCGGTGTGCCGCTCACAAGCCGGACCGGGTTTGATGAACGGAGTTCCCGAACGGTTCCGACAACTCGTCGATGGCCTGCGCCGGGATGTAGAGACCGCTCTTGGGATCGGGATCCATCTCGTTGCGCAGCGACGTGTCCGACATGCGCTCGCGCTTCACCTTCTCCTGGAGCATGAGGATCCCGTACAGCAGACCCTCGGGCCGCGGCGGACATCCGGGGACGTAAACGTCCACCGGAATGATGGTGTCGATGCCCTGCACCACGGCGTAGTTGTCGAACATGCCGCCCGAGGACGCGCACGCGCCCATCGAAATGCACCACTTGGGCTGCGGCATCTGCTGCCAGATCCGGCGCAGCACCGGCGCGAGCTTGAACGGGACGCGTCCGGCGCAAATGAGCACGTCGGCCTGGCGCGGCGAGAAGCTCATGCGCTCCATGCCGAAGCGCGCCAGATCGAACCGGCTCGCGGCGGTGGCCATGAACTCGATGGCGCAGCACGCCGTGCCGAAGGGCATGGGCCAGAGCGAGCCGGCGCGTCCCCAGTTGACGAGAAAATCGAGACGCGTGGCGACCCAGCTTTCGCCTGCGCCCGCAGACGGATCCTGTCGAGCGAGATTATCCGAGGGACGCGCGGTCAATCCCATTGGAGCGCTCCTTTTTTCCACACGTAGACGAGGCCGACGGCCAGGATCACGATGAACACGATCATTTCACCGAATCCGAAGAACGAGACTTGGCTTGTCGGACAGACGCCGTTCGTGAGCGGAACGCCGCACGACAATTGTCGGAACGACGCGCCCCATGGAATCAGGAAGACGGTCTCGATGTCGAACACGATGAACAGCATCGCGACCATGTAGAACTTCACGGAGAAGCGTTCGCGGGCATCGCCCAGCGGCGGCATTCCGGACTCGTACGGCGTCTGCTTTTCGGGTGTTGGACGCGGCCTGAGCGTGAGGTGGGAGACGACGAGCATCATCACCGCGTTCGCAGCGACGAAGCCGACCAGCAAAAGAATCGGAAAGTAATCGCGTCCCATCCGGCTCCCAGCTCGTGAAATTTTTCACGTTGTCCAACATCGGAAACTTATCGCGACGTCTCGCCGAGTGTCAACGTAGCGAACTCATAGCGGCGCACATACATTGCCCGCCGCCTCCCTCCAAGTGCCTTCACCCTCCGCCCGTCGCCGCTCATGTCGCTCAAGAGTGACCGCTGGATCCGCCGCATGGCAGTCGAACACCACATGATCGAGCCCTTCGAGGACCGGCAAGTGCGCCAGGGCGTGATCTCGTACGGTGTGAGCTCCTACGGCTACGACATGCGCGTCGCGCGCGAGTTCCGGATTTTCACCAACGTGCTGAGCTCGGTCGTCGACCCCAAGAACTTCGACCCGAAATCGTTCGTCGAATTCGAGGGCGACGTCTGCATCGTCCCGCCCAACAGCTTCGCGCTGGCCCGTTCCGTGGAGTACTTCCGCATTCCGCGCAATGTTCTAACGATCACGCTGGGCAAGTCCACGTACGCCCGCTGCGGCATCATCACGAACGTGACGCCGTTCGAGCCCGAGTGGGAAGGCTTCGTCACACTCGAGATCTCGAACACCACGCCCCTGCCCGCCCGCATCTACGCCAACGAGGGCATCGCCCAGGTGGTGTTTTTCGAGGGCGACGAAGCGCCCGAGACGTCCTACAAAGACAAGGCCGGCAAATACCAGGGACAGCACGGCGTCACGCTGCCGAAAATCTGAGGCGACGGACATCTCACCGGCGTGACGGCGAGCTTCTAGGCTCATCTAGAACGCGGAAAAGGCGGAAACAACGAAAAAGGCGGTCAAACAGATTATAGAAAGCAGTGTTCGCTGTTTGTCACCGCCCTTTCCGTTGTTTCCGCCTTTTCCGCGTTCTAGATGAGCGTAGAAGCCTGTCTACTCGGTCGCCGATGTGTCTCCCGCCCGCCGGTGCCAGGCGTTCTGCGAGATTACACGTTTGACAAACGGTTTCGATCCGAAATTGAGCAGCAGACCGATCTCCAGGTTTGTCGCACGGAGATAATTGAATAGCTGTTCGCGACCGAGCACTGCGCGGTCCTGCCTCGCCTTCACTTCGACAACCAGTCGCTCGTCGACCAGCATGTCGAGGCGCTGCTCGGCGATCTCTTCTCCCTTGTAGAAAACCGTCACGCCGACTTCGCGCGCCACGCGATGTCCGCGGGCGCGAAGCTCTCGCTCCAGCGCGGATTTGAAAATGTGCTCTAGAAAGCCATGCCCGAGCGTGTTGTAGACTTCGAAGAACGCAGTGATCACAGAGGCGGTGAGCCTCTCCTCGAGCAATCCGATGTCTGTCATTGCGCGTTACTGATAGACAAAAAACCGAACAACTCCGTTAGCGATTTGTTGCCATCGGAGTTGTTCTGTTGCCGGCCCTCATTTGGTCGGTCAGCCCGCGCCCTGCTCCTGCTTCTCGTCGCGCATCGCCCAGAGCGCGCGCAGGTAGTCTGCGTTCATGCGGGAGATCACGTCGAGGCTGATGGCTTTGGGGCAGGCTTCGTGACATTCGCCGTGCCACGTGCAGCCGCCAAAGCCTTCCTCGTCCATCTGCGCGATCATCCGCAGCACGCGCTGGCGACGCTCGGCTTGGCCCTGGGGGAGGACGCCCAGGTGCGTGACCTTCGCGCCCGCGAAGAGCGAGGCCGATCCGTTAGGACAGGCCGCCACACACGCGCCGCAGCCGATGCACGCGGCGGCATCCATCGCGTCGTCGGCGTCGGTCTTGGCCACCAATATATTGTTGGCGTCGCGCGCGCCGCCCGTTGCGGCGGTGATGTATCCGCCGGCGGCGATCACGCGGTCGAAGGCGCTGCGGTCGACGACCAGGTCCTTGATCACCGGAAATGCGCGCGCGCGCCACGGCTCGACGTAGATCGTGTCGCCGTCCTCGAAGTGGCGCATGAAGAGTTGACACGTCGCCGTCGCACGCATGGGGCCGTGTGCGATGCCGTTGATCATCATGCCGCACGCGCCGCAAATCCCTTCGCGGCAATCGTGATCGAACGCCACCGGCTGCTCGCCGTGCTCGATGAGCGATTCGTTCACTACATCCATCATTTCGAGGAACGACATGTCGCCGCTGATGCCCGTGGCCTCGTAGACCGAGAACGCGCCTTGGGCCTTGGGGCCCGCTTGTCGCCACACGTGCAGAATGAACTTCACGCTCGCACTCCAGTCGGACGCGGTGTCATGGGCGGTGCTACTTGTAGCTGCGTTGCGAGAGGTGGACGTTCTCGAACTCGAGCGGCTCTTGCAGGCGCTCGGGCGTCCGGTCCTCCCCGCGGTATTGCCAGACGGCGACGTGCGCGAAGTGCTCGTCGTCGCGCAGCGCTTCGCCGTCCGGCGTTTGATATTCCTCGCGAAAGTGCGCGCCGCAGGACTCCCGGCGCTCGAGCGCGTCGCGGCAGATCAACTCGCCTAACTCCAGGAAATCCGCCACGCGCCCCGCTTTCTCGAGCGCCTGGTTGAGCTCGTCCGCGCTGCCGGGCACGTCCACGTTCGTCCAGAACTCGGCGCGGATCTCCGGGATGCGGCCGAGCGCGTACGTGAGGCCCTTCTCGTTTCGGGCCATGCCGCAGTAGTCCCACATCACTTTGCCTAACTCGCGGTGGAACGAGTCCACCGTGCGCGTACCATCGATCGCGAGCAGGCGCGCCGTGCGCTCCGCCACGCCGCGCTCCGCGTCGCGGAATGCCGGATGCGATTCGTCGGCCCGTTCCAGTTTGGCCGACCCGATGTAGTCGCCCACGGTGTACGGGATCACGAAGTAGCCGTCGGCCAGCCCCTGCATGAGCGCGCTCGCGCCTAACCGGTTGGCGCCGTGGTCGGAGAAGTTCGCCTCGCCGGCCACGTGCAGGCCCGGCACCGTGCTCATCAGATTGTAGTCGACCCACAGGCCGCCCATCGTGTAGTGCACGGCGGGATAGATGCGCATCGGCACCGTGTACGGATTCTCGGCCGTGATGCGCTCGTACATCTCGAACAGGTTGCCGTACCGCTCGCGGATGGTCTCCACGCCTAACCGCTTGATCGCGTCGGCGAAATCGAGGTATACGCCGCGTCCGCCCGGCCCGACGCCCCGCCCTTCGTCGCACACTTCCTTGGCCGCGCGCGACGCGATGTCGCGTGGCGACAGGTTGCCGAAGCTCGGATACTTGCGCTCCAGGTAATAGTCGCGCTCCGCTTCCGGAATCTGGTTGGGCGGCCGCGCGTCTCCCTTCTTCTTGGGCACCCACACGCGGCCGTCGTTGCGCAGCGATTCGCTCATGAGCGTCAGCTTGGACTGATGGTCGCCGCTCTGCGGAATGCACGTCGGGTGGATCTGCGTGTAGCACGGATTGGCGAAGCCGGCGCCGCGCTTGTACGCGCGCCAGATCGCCGTGCAGTTGGATCCCTTGGCGTTGGTCGACAGATAAAACACGTTGCCGTATCCGCCCGTGGCCAACACCACCACATCCGCCGCGTGCGACGCGACCGCGCCCGTCACCAGATCGCGCACCACGATGCCGCGCGCGCGGCCGTCGATGACGACGAGGTCGAGCATCTCGGTGCGCGGATACATGCGCAGCCGGCCCAGGCCCACCTGGCGCTCCAGCGCCTGGTACGCGCCTAACAGAAGCTGCTGCCCCGTCTGCCCGCGCGCGTAAAAGGTGCGCGACACCTGCGCGCCGCCGAACGATCGATTGGCCAGCAGGCCGCCGTACTCGCGCGCGAACGGAACGCCCTGCGCCACGCACTGGTCGATGATGTTGAGGCTCGTCTCCGCCAGACGGAACACGTTCGCTTCACGCGAGCGGAAGTCGCCGCCTTTGACCGTGTCGTAGAACAGGCGATAGATCGAGTCGCCGTCGTTCTGATAGTTCTTGGCCGCGTTGATGCCGCCCTGCGCCGCGATGCTGTGCGCGCGGCGCGGCGAATCTTGAAAGCAAAAGCACTTCACCTGGTAGCCCAGCTCGGCGAGCGAGGCCGCCGCCGATGCGCCGGCCAATCCCGAGCCCACGACGAGCACCGTGTGCTTTCGCTTGTTGGCCGGGTTGACGAGCTTCATTTCGAACTTGTGGCGATTCCACTTCTCGGCGATCGGGCCGCCAGGAATGCGTGCGTCGAGTGCCGTGCTCATCGCACCCACCCGAAGAACACCGCCACCGGCACCACCGAGAACCCGGCCCACAGGATGACCGCGACCAACGCGGCCACCGGGCGGCGCAACGGCTCGGCTTTCGGGCGGTTCACGCCCAACGTGCGGATCGAGCTCCAGGCGCCGTGAAAGATGTGCAGGCCTAACGCAATCATCGCGAGCACGTAGATGAGCGTCACCCACCAGATCCGGAACCCGCCCATCACGTTGGCGTAGACGTCGCCGGGCGCGAACGGCACCGGCTGAATCGTGCCCGTCGTCAGGTGCAGCACGTGGAAGACGATGAACAGCGCCAGCGCGAGGCCGCCCCACCGCATGCTGCGCGACGCGACGGTCGCCGCCTGCGGCTCGCGCCGCCGGTAGGCGACGGGCCGCGCCGCCCGGTCGATGCGTGTCAGCTGGATCGCGGCCACGATGTGGAGCACCACCGACACGAGGAGCACCACGCGGACGAGCCACAGGAGCTCGTTGATCGTGTGATGGAGGAAGTGCGAGTACGCGTTGATGCGCGCCGCGCCCTCGAAGATCTGCAGATTGCCGATCATGTGCAGCAGCACGAAGCCCACCATGATGAGCCCCGTGACCGACATGACGATCTTCTTGCCCACCGTCGACCGCCAGAACAGCCGCACCCGGTTTGTCGGTCCCACGCCTAACGCAGCAGGCTGCGACCCGGCCATCTAGAGTCCGACGACCTTCATCGGCTCCCGGACCGCCTCCCCGCTCTTGGCCAACGCATCGCGCTCGGCGCTCGTCAGCTCCACCTCGAGGATCTTCTCGATGCCGCCCTTGCCTAACTTGCACGGGACGCCGAGGAAGAGACCCCTCATGCCGTACTCGCCGTCGAGCCACGCCGCGCAGGGCAGCACGCGCTTCTGGTCGAGCACGATCGCCTCGCACATCTGCACCGCCGCCGCCGACGGCGCATAGTACGCCGAGCCCGTCTTGAGATACTTCACGATCTCGGCGCCGCCGGTGCGCGTGCGATCGACGATCGCGTCGAGCGTCGCCCGATCGAGCAGCTGCGTCACCGGAATGCCGCTGACGGTGGTGTACGAGATGAGCGGCACCATCGTGTCGCCGTGCCCGCCCAACACCATGGCTTGAATGTCGCGCACCGACACGTCCAACGCCTCGGCCAGGAAGGACCGGTAGCGCGCCGTATCGAGCACGCCCGCCATGCCGATCACCCGCTGGCGCGGAAACCCGGTCACCTTGAGCGCGACGTACGCCATCACGTCGAGCGGGTTGGAGACCATGATCACGATCGCGTTAGGCGACGTGGCCTTGATCTGCTCCGACACCTGCTTCACGATGCCGGCGTTGGTGTTGAGCAGATCGTCGCGCGACATGCCCGGTTTGCGCGCGATGCCCGCCGTCACGACGACGATGTCGGACCCCGCGCTCGCCGCGTAGTCGTTGGACCCGATGACGCGTGAATCGAAGCCTTCGATCGGCGCCGACTCCCATTGGTCCAGGCCCTTGCCCTGTGGGACGCCGTCGACGACGTCGACCATCACCACCTGCCGCGCGAGCTCCTTCTCCGCCAACCGCTGGGCCGTGGTCGCGCCCACGTTCCCCGCCCCGACAACCGTGATCTTCTCGACCATGTCGCTCTTGATGTGCGTGTAATGAATGGGAATACAAAACAACCGCCGAAAACTATTCGGCGGCCACGATGTTTGGAAGTTTCCGCATTGCCGGAGAATGGGTCAGTCTGAAGAAACCCGGTGCCCCGCCTGGTGAACTCCTCTGTAGTTGTCCAAAGGATGACAACGAGGAAGCAGGGGATGAGGTGATTGCATCCCGCGCACTCAAGCTTAACGATGCACCCACCCGGACGATCCATGTGCGTTTGCGATGCGCTGTCCATCGCAGCAATGCGATCCTCCCCATCCTCTGTTTCCTTGTTGTCATCCTTCTAGACAACTACAGACGAGCTCACGACGCGGGGACTCACCGGGCGACGATCGCGAGCACTACCCTCCGATCTGCGACAACGCGCGCAACCCGCCCACCTGCATCTGCAAGAGATTGTGCTCCCGCGGTTTCTCCGACAACGCGCGCACGTACAACGGCTCGAGATCGTCTCCCGCGCGCAACGGATCGCGGAGATTCACCTCGTGGTCGCCATAGAGACACGTGCGCAAGCGGCCGTCCGCGGTGAGACGCACGCGATTGCAGGATCCGCAATACGTGTGCGTCATCGGCGTGATCACACCCACGCATCCCGGCGCACCGGCAAACCGGTGATACGCCGCCGGACCATTGCCGCGCTCGGGTCCGGCATCCGGCGCGAGCGAGCCCAACGCAGACAGCCGCGACAGAATCTCGTCGCTCGGCACCACGTGATCCCAGGTGAGCGTGCGCATGTCGCCCACCGGCATGAGCTCGATGAACCGCACGTGCCACGGATGCTCGAGCGTGAGTCGAGCGAAATCCTCGATCTCGTCGTCGTTGATGCCGCGCATCACGACCACGTTGATCTTGACGGGCAACAACCCCGCGTGCTCCGCGGCGAGCGCCGCGTGCCGCGGATCGAAGCCAAGGTTGCGACGAGCGATCGCCGCGATGCGATCGGCGCGCAAGCTGTCGGCGCTCATGTTCACGCGATCGAGACCCGCGTCCACGAGCGCGTCGACCATCTCGGGCAGGCGCACGCCGTTGGTCGAGAGCGCGATGTCTTCGATGCCCGGCACGCCGTGCAGCATGCGCACGAGCGACGGCAGGTTCGGGCGGATGGTCGGCTCACCGCCAGTGATGCGCAACCGTCTCAAGCCGAGCGGCGCCAGCTGCGCGACGATCGCGGTGATCTCTTCGTACGTGAGAATGTCTTGCTTCGGCAACCACGGCAGACCTTCCGCCGGCATGCAGTACACGCACCGGAAATTGCACCGATCGGTAACCGAGATGCGCAGATACTCGATGCGGCGGCCGAATTGATCTGCGAGCGCGATCATGACTCGGGCCCAACGACGGCGACCGCGGTCGGATCGACCCACTCGCGCGTCCCGTCGGTGTATTCCTCGCGTTTCCAGATCGGCAGACGCCGCTTGATCTGTTCGATGACGTACCGCGACGCCTCGTAGGCTGTCGCGCGCCGCGCATGCCCCACCGCGATCGCCAGGCTGGTCTCGCCCACAGTGAGATGGCCGATGCGATGCTCCACGACGATGTCGACGGTCGCGAATCGCTCCGCCGCTTCGGCGCAGATCGACGCGAGCTCGCGCGCCGCCATCGCGCCGTAGCACGCGTAGTCGATGCCGGTCACGAGACGTCCGGAGTTGTTGTCGCGCACAGTGCCGACGAACAGCACGATCGCACCATTGCTGTCGCGCTGCGCCTCATCGAGCAAGGCTGCGGTGTCGATCACATCGTCGACGATGGCTGTGCGCACGTCAACCGCCCGCCACGGGTGGAATGATCGCGACTTCGTCTCCCGACGACAGCACGACATCGGCGCGCGCATATTCGTGATTGACCGCGACGAGAGGCGTGGGCGGCAACATGGCTCCGCCCGGCAGCGCGCGGACGCGCGAGACCACATCGCTCACCGTGGCGCCGTGCGGCAGCGTGAACTCGATGCTCTCGCGCTGCAACACATCCGCATATGAGGCAAAGAGAAGCGCGGTCACGGTCATAGTCGAAACCTGCGTGTGTTGTCGGACGCGGGCAAGCGCCGAAACGCGTCGGTGTGCGCAGATGCAAGAACGCCCCGGCGTCGATCGCTCGACGCCGGGGCGCAGCAACGATTCGAACTACGCAGCCGGACTCGCCTCGCCCGGATGCGGCGCGTCGATGTCGGCGACGAGCGCGCGCAACTCCTTGGATGGCTTGAACACAGGAACGGGACGCGCACTGACTTCCACTGGCGAACCGGTGCGCGGGTTGCGCGCCATTCGCGTTTTGCGCTGGCGAATCTTGAATGTGCCGAAGCCGCGGACCTCGATGTTCTTCTGCTCTTTCAACGCGTCCTTGATCGCGTCCAGGAATGCATCCACGACGCGGGCGCAATCCTTCTTGGAAATCATGGGGCCGGCGGTGCGGGAGATCTGCGTCGTCACGCGCTCGACAAGGTCGGCTTTGGTCATTCGATAGCCTCGGGTCATGCGCTCGCCGGGCGGCGAACGTGAGTCGAACTTATGGCGTTACCTGTTGTGTGTCAAGCGTTTGGCTCACTTGTACTCGCGTGCGATCTCACCGCATCCATGAATTGCGAGAACAGCGGTCGCGCATCGTGTGGACCGGGCGCGGCCTCGGGGTGATACTGCACCGCGTACACAGGCAGCTCGCGATGCATGAGTCCCTCGACTGTTCCGTCGTTCAGGTTGACGTGCGTCATCACGAGCTCGGGCGCTCCCGCGATCTCCTCTCCGTCGCCCACCACCGCGAAGCCGTGATTCTGCGACGTGATCAACACGCGTCCGCTCTCCATGTCCCGCACCGGGTGATTCCCACCGCGATGGCCGTACGGCATCTTCTCCGTGCGACCGCCGAACGTCAGGCCCAACAATTGGTGTCCCAAGCAAATCCCCAACACCGGCACGCCGCGCTCGACAATGCGGCGAATGATCGCCGGCGCGTACGTCACTGCAGCTGGATCTCCGGGGCCATTCGAGAGGAACACACCGTCCGGCTCGAGCTCGAGCGTCACTTCCGCGGGCGTGTCCGCGGGAACCACCGTCACTCGGCAGCCGTGTTCCGCGAACAACCGCAGAATGTTGCGCTTGATTCCGTAGTCGTACGCGACGATGTGCGACGCTGCGTTAGGATCGCCCCAACTGTAGCGGCGCTTGGTGGAAACCACCGTCGCGAGGTCCAGTCCCTCCATTGACGGGCAAGCTTCCAATGCCGCAACGCTTTGTGCTTGAGGCACATCGCCCACGCCGATCACGCCGCGCATGACGCCCGCTGACCTCAAGTGACGTGTGAGCCTGCGCGTGTCAACTTCCTCCAACACAGCAACTTGCGCCTTTTCAAGCCAGGATCTGAGGTCGGTGCGCGCGCGCCAATTCGATGGATGATCGGTGAGCTCGCGGACCACGACGCCAGCGATCTGTGGCGACGCAGATTCCGGATCATCATCGTTCACGCCGTAATTGCCGATGAGCGGCGTGGTCATCACGACGATCTGTGATCGATACGACGGATCCGTGAATACTTCCTGGTAGCCGGTCATGTTCGTGGTGAACACAACCTCGGCGACGGACGGTTCGCGCTGCGTGCGCGTGGTCCCGTGAAAAAGGGTTCCGTCCTCGAGGAGGAGGAACCCTGCTTGATCGCCCATCACGCTCACGTTGTCAGGGCTTGGGCTTGGGTGCGGGAGGCTTGGCGTTGGATCTCGGAGCGTTAGTACTCGGCGCGGGCTGCAGTGGCACCACCGGATTCGCGTTCGTCGGCGCCGGCGCGGTAGGCGCAGCGGGCTGTTGCCCGAACGGCTCGTCGAGCACCGAGCGCGGCGTGGACGCGTGCGCGCTCATGAGCTGGAGCAGATACGCGAGCCCCATGAAAATTCCCGCCGACCACCACGTGGTTTTCGTGAGCAGATTTGCTGCTTGCCGCGTGCCGATGAACGAATCGGGCGACGAGCCCGCTCCACCGAACGCCGCCGAGAGGCCGCCGCCCTTGGGCGACTGCAGCAAGACCGCGACGCCGAGGACGATGCAGTCGAGGATGAGAAGGACGATAATGAACGTGTACATCGAGAGCGCGGCGTGTTGGGTGATTGGCGTAAGCTACGAAGACTACGAAGCTTACATGCCGTGGTCAAGTGCTCACGATTCGCGTCCATGTATCGACGTCGAGGCTCGCACCACCTACGAGCAGGCCGTCCACTTCGGGCGCGGCGATCAACTCCGCGGTGTTGTCGGCGTTGACGCTACCCCCGTAGAGGATCGCCACCGAGTCGGCTGAGCCGCTGAGCGCTTCGCGGAAGTACCGGCGAATGGCGGAGTGTACGATGGTGGCATCTTCGGGCCGCGCGGTTTTCCCGGTTCCGATCGCCCACACTGGCTCGTACGCAACAAGCATCGACGCGAGTTGCGTTTTCTCGAGACGACCGACGCCGGTCTTGAGCTGCCGCATCACGACGGGCTGTGTGGTGCCGCGATCGCGCTCGTCGGCGCGTTCACCGACGCACAGTAGCGGCGTGAGTCCGGCGCGCGCGGCCGCGGCGCATTTGCGCGCGGTCATCTCGTCGGTCTCGCCGAACAATTGGCGGCGTTCGGAGTGGCCGACGAGCGCGACGGTGGCGCCGCAATCGCGCGCCATCTGCGCCGACGTCTCGCCGGTGAACGCGCCCTTCTCCTCCCAATGGATGTTCTGCACGCCTAACAGAACATCGGGGCGATCGCGCAGCGCGAAGCCCGCCACGGCGAGCGACACCGCCGGCGGAAAGAAGATCACCGTGCGATCGTCGCGCGGCGGATACGACGCGAGAAACTTGAGCAGGAACCCCCTCGTCTCCTGCGGACCGTAGTTCATCTTCCAATTGGCGGCAAAGACGGGCTTTCGCATCTAGTTGCTCCGATCGTCGAGCGCGGCGACACCAGGTAAGACCTTCCCTTCCAGGAACTCGAGCGACGCGCCGCCGCCGGTGGAGACGTGCGTCATACGACTCGCGAGATGCATGCCTTCGACGGCCGCCGCCGAGTCTCCGCCGCCGACGATAGTCGTGGCGCCGGCCGCGGTCGCACGCGCCATCGCTTCGGCCACGGCACGCGTGCCGCGATCGAACGGCGGCGTTTCGAACACACCCATGGGCCCGTTCCACACCACCGTGCGCGCGCTCGCGAGGGCCGAGGCGAACGTCTCGCACGTGCGCGGACCGATGTCGAACATCGCGTCGCCGGCGGGGATCGCGTCGCGCGCCACCGGGTGCGCGGCCCTGCCGGCGTCCAGCGACGTCGCGACCATTGCGTCGTTAGGCAGCACGAGCTTGGCTTTCGCGCGCGCCAACAAGTCCTTTGCCATGTCGACGCGGTCGGCCTCGACCAGCGACGTTCCGGTTTCGAGTCCCATCGCGCGGAAGAACGTGCACGCCATCGCACCACCCACGAGCAGCGAGTCGACCTTTGGCAGCAGCGCGTCGATCACGTCGATCTTGCCCGAGATCTTGGCGCCGCCCAAAATCGCGACGAATGGACGCTGCGGATTGGCGAGCGCATCGCCCAGAAACCGCAGCTCGGTGTCCATGAGCAACCCCGCCACGGCCGGATGCAGATGGTGCGCCACGCCTTCGGTGGACGCGTGCGCACGGTGTGCCGAGCCGAACGCGTCGTCCACGTAGAAGTCGCCGAGCTCTGCCATCTGGCGTGCCAGGCCGTCGTCGTTCCTCTCTTCTCCCGTTAGGAATCGCGTGTTCTCCATGAGGAGAATCGTCCCGGCTGCGGCGTTCGTGGTCGCCTGCACCGCCTCGGGGCCGACGGTGGTCGACACGAAGCGAACCGGGCGCGTCGTGAGCGTGGCCAGGTGGCGCGCCACCGGCGCGAGCGAAAACTTGGGATCGGGTCCGCCCTTGGGCCGGCCCAGGTGCGACAACAACACCAGCGTGCGCGCGCCGCGCGCGAACAGCGCGTCGAGCGTCGGCATCGCGGCGCGCATGCGCGTGTCGTCGGTCACGGTGCCGCGATCGTCCATCGGCACGTTGAAGTCGACACGCACCAGTGCGCGCCGGCCGCGCACTTCCGCATCGGTCAGGTCGTGAATCGTGCGCTTGGGCATCAACGCGATGCGCGTCCGGCTTTGCGATGTTGCCAGAACGACCACATCATGGCGAGCACGCCGAGCGCGATGATGATCCATCCCGCGTGCACCACGTTGTTGTACGCGATGGCGCGGTCGATCGCCAGCTTGCCTCGCTCCCGCACGATGGGCTGGAATGCCATGTGGTGGAGCCCGAGATATCCGTAGCTCGCCGTGGCGGCGCCGGCAGCGAGCACGAGCAACGCAATGAGATCGCGGCGGCGGGCCGCCGGCGACACGGGCTCTCTCACAGACGGGCGCCGACGTATCGAAGCAGATCGACGCAGCGCGACGCGTAGCCCCACTCGTTGTCGTACCAGCCCGTGACCTTCACCATCGTCCCGTCGATCACGTTGGTGCACTTCGAGTCGAGAATGCAGGAGTACGGATTCCCCACGTAATCCGCCGACACGAGCTCTTCGTCGCTGTACGAGAGGAAGCCCGCGAGCGGACCGGACTCCGATGCCTTACGGAACGCGGCGTTCACGTCGGCGATCGTCGTTGGGCGCTCGACTTCGGCCACGAGATCGGTGAAGGACACATCCGACGTGGGAACACGCACCGAAATGCCGTCGATCTTGCCTTTCACTTCGGGGATCACCAGCGACGTGGCTTTCGCGGCGCCGGTGGTGGTCGGAATCATCGACACGGCCGCGGCGCGCGCGCGGCGGAGATCTTTGTGCGGCAGGTCGAGCACGTGCTGGTCGTTGGTGTAGCTGTGGATCGTGGTCATCGACGCATGACGCAGCCCGAAATTGTCCATCACCACGCGCACCATTGGGACGAGACAGTTCGTGGTGCACGACGCATTCGAGATGATGGTGTGTCGTTGGGCATCGTACTTCTCGTGATTTACGCCCATCACGATCGTGATGTCTTCGTTCTTGGCAGGCGCCGAGATGATCACCTTTCGCGCGCCGGCCGCGATGTGCTTCTTGGCATCCTCGGCCTTGGTGAACTTGCCCGTCGACTCGAGCACCACGCTGACGCCGAGTTGCTTCCAGGGGAGCGCTGCGGGATCCTTTTCGACCAGCACTTTGATCTCGCGCCCGTCGATGTGGATGCAGCCCTCGCCGGCCGTCACGACACCTTGGTACGTGCGATGGACCGAGTCGTACTTGAACAGGTGCGCCAGCGTCTTCGTGTCGGTGAGGTCGTTGATTGCGACGAATTCGAGATCCGTGATGCCCTGCTGCGCCGCGGCACGAATTACCTGTCGCCCGATTCTGCCAAAGCCGTTTATGCCTACGCGAATGGTCATGTCGTCGTACGCTCCATTTGGTCAGCCGGCATCGCCGATTGCCGGCGCTCGGCCAAAGGTCACGATGCTGATGATTCGGGCGCCGGCGTCGAACAGCGTGGACGCACACTCGCCGAGCGTGGCACCGGTGGTGATCACGTCATCGACGAGCACCAGATGCGCGCCGCGCAACGCCGTGCGCTCGCCCGCAGGCACCGCAAACGCGCCCGAAACGTTGTGTCGCCTATCCTCTGGTGTCAACCGCGTTTGCGTGGCCGTTCGGCGAGTGCGCACGAGACACGACTCGTTCACCGGAACGTGACACCGCGAGGAGAGCGCGCGGGCGAGCAACGCGCTCTGATTGTAGCCTCGCTCGCGTAGGCGGCTGGCGGCGAGCGGCACCGGGACGAGTGCGGTGCGTTCGGCGATCACGTCGGAGGGCCACGAGAGTCGCGCCATGCGGGCGGCCATGTGTTCGGCGACGCCGCGCCATCCCGCGTACTTGAGCGAGTGGACGATGGCTCCGGCCGTTTGTCCCGGAATCCAACAGACCGATCGCGCGGCGCGCACGTACGGCGGCAAGAGCTCGCACCACGCGCAGTGCTCGCGCGTGAGTGGATGACCGCAGCGCTCGCATCGCGGATATGGCAATTCGTGGACGCGTGCCCAACAGCGACCGCACACGAGGTCGTGATCGCCGCGATCCAGGAGACGCGCGCAGGCAACGCACGCGCGCGGCAGGAGCAGCTCGCCGAGCGCGTGTGCCGTGCGCCGCAGCACCGTGCTGCGCAACGCGGATGCGATCATGGTCGCGGGTCGCACACGGCCTCCCACATCGCGCCGCGCGGCGCTTCGATGCCGAACCATCGCTCGAAGGCGAGCGCTCCCTGCTCGACGAGCATCGCGAGTCCGTCGGCGGCGCGGAGTCCGCGGGCCTTCGCGTTGCGCACCCACGGTGTGTCGCCGGCGCGATGCACGAGGTCGATGACGCCGACGGCGTCGGGCAAGAGCGCGACGTTGACGGGAACGTCATCATCGCTCATGCCTGCGGGCGTCGCGTTCACCACCACGGTGCAATCGCGCACGGCGTCGCTCGGGTGACGGGCGATGCGATCGA
Organism: Gemmatimonadaceae bacterium; assembly: GCA_025449955.1. GTDB lineage: Bacteria > Gemmatimonadota > Gemmatimonadetes > Gemmatimonadales > Gemmatimonadaceae > JADGGM01. The sequence goes on along the minus strand of JANWIK010000123.1, from coordinate 6,344 downwards.
CCACCGGGAATCGGGCGGCCAGTGCATCGGCGCGTGCGGCGGTGCGATTGGAGAGCGTGACGTGCGCGCCGGGCCAGCGCTCGACGGCCGTGAGCACGGCGGCCGCGGCGCCGCCGGCGCCCAACAGCGCCACGCGCGCGCCTAACGGAATGGAGCCGAGCACGCGGCGCGCGAGCTCGTCGAAGCCGCCGACGTCGGTGTTGTCGCCGGCCAGGGCGCCCTGCTCAACCCAGAACGTGTTCACGGCGCCGGCCCGTTGGGCCAGCGGCGTGAGCGTGGCGCACATGCCGGCCACGGCCAGTTTGTGCGGAATGGTGACGTTGCCCGCGGCGCGGCGCGCGACGAGCGCGCGCACCCGGTCGCCTAACGCACCGGGCTCCACGTCCAGCGCCTCGTACGTGAGCGTGAGGCCGGCGGCGCGGAGCGCGGCGTTCTGGAAAAGGGGGGACACCGACTGCCGCACCGGGTGCCCGAGCAGCACCAGCATGCCCACGTCGTGCGCGGTCACGAGACGCCCGGCGTCCGCTCCGCGGCGATGCGATCGAGCACGAGGCGCAGCTCGCGATCGAGCTCGACGAACGTCTCGCGATACAAATCCAACTCGCCGCCGAAGGGATCACCGATGGGGCGGTCGCTCGCCCCGCGCGACGCGTACGCCGTGATCAGGTGCGCCTTGCCCCGCGCGCCTAACGACTCGAGGCGTTCGACGTGGTGCGGGCCCATGGCCAACACGAGATCGTACGCGTCGAGCAGCTCGGGCGTCGCGAGTCGCGAGTGATGCGATGAGAGATCCGTCTGCTGCTCGAGACACACGAGCAGCGCGCCGTCGGACGCGGGCGCGCCCTCCCACGCCGCCGTGCCGGCGCTGCCGAACTCGACATCGGTCACCCCGCGCTCGCGCGCGATGCGTCGCGCGATGGCTTCGGCCATCGCGCTGCGGCACGTGTTGCCCGTGCAGACGAACAGCACTCGCAAAGGCGTCACAGATCTCCGATCAAATCGGGCACAGACTCCCGCAGTGTAGCGGAGGAAATCGCGCCCGGTCGAATCACGCGCGGGCGCCGGCCCATGCAATCTACAACCGTCGAAGGCGCCGAGGGCGTGAGGCGTCCGCCGTCGAGAACGCGGAGCACACCGCGGCCGATGGCATCGCTCCACTGCTGCTCGATCTCGCGCGACGTCATCGCCGGCGGGACACCGGGGCGGTTCGCGCTCGTCGAGGTGATCGGATCGCCATAGGTGAGGATCAGTCGCTGCAGCGCCTGGTGCGATGTCCATCGCACGGCGATCCCACCCTCCGGTCCGCGCAGGCGCGGCGGCACGCGCCGCTCGCCGCCCGGCAACACGAGCGTGAGCGGACCCGGCCAATGCCGAGCCGCGAGTCGCGACGCGTATCCCGTGATCTGGATGTCGTAGCGCGAGATCATGTCGCTCGACGCGATGAGAATGAGAAATGGTTTGCCGGGCGGCCGCGACTTGAGCCGCACGAGCGCCGACACCGATTCTGCATCGACGGCACTTCCGAATCCGTAGACGGTTTCGGTGGGATACGCGAGCACGCGACGCGCGCGCAGGTGCGCGATGGTGCCGGACATCGACTGATCGATTTCGGCCGGCGACCAGAACGGGACGGCGAGCGGCGGGGCGGTCATCGCGACCCGAGTGCCAATGCCTCGGCGCGCGCGAAGTCGGCTTCCTCGGTGATCTTGAGCGCGCGCTCGCTGCCGCGCACCATCACCACCAGCATGCCTAACCGCTCGCACAGCGCCGCGTCATCGGTGGCCCGAATGCCGTTGGTGCGCGCGTCGGCGTAGGCGCGCTCGATCATGTCGCGCGGAAAGGCTTGCGGCGTCTGCGCGAGCCAGAGGCGTGTGCGGTCCACGGTGTCGATCACGCGATCCGCTTCGTCGGTGCGCTTGAGCGTATCGGTCACCGGAACGCCGGCCACGGCACCGGACCCGGCGCGCGCGGCCGCGATCGCGCGATCCAACGTCTCGGCGTCGACGAGCGGGCGCGCGGCGTCGTGGATCACCACGATGCGGACTTCCGGCGGCAAGTCCGTTAGGCCGGCGTACACCGAATCGCCGCGCTCGCGTCCGCCCGCCGACACGAGCAACCGGTCCACGTCGCACTGGAAGAGCCATGGCGGCGGATCGCCGGCGTACGAGCGCGGCAGCACCGCGACCACCACCGCGACATCGCTCCGCTCCATGCAGCGCTGCACGCTATGCAGCAGCATCGGCTTCCCCGCCACCCACCTGAACTGCTTCAGCTCCGTGCTGCCGGTGCGCGACCCCGTGCCGGCCGCGACGATGATGACGCCGACGTCGGCGGTCGAGACTGTTCCGTCCACTACCCGTCCCGCCTCGCGCTGTAGTTCTCGAACCGCGTGTACGATTTGTGAAAAAAGAGGTTCACGAATCCGATCGGACCGTTGCGCTGTTTGCCGACGATCACTTCGGCGCGGCCCTCGAGTGAATTGCCGTCCTTGTCCGTTGGGCCGTCGTACACTTCCTGACGATAGATGAACATCACGACGTCGGCGTCCTGCTCGATGGCTCCCGATTCGCGCAAGTCGGACAATTGCGGCCGGTGGTCGCCGGCTCGCTGCTCGGGGGCGCGCGATAATTGCGAGAGCGCGATCACGGGAACGTTGAGCTCTTTCGCCAGCGCCTTGAGCGAGCGCGAGATCAAGCTGATTTCCTGCTGGCGACTCTCGGACGACGGCCCCGAAATGAGCTGCAGGTAGTCGATGATCACGAGCTCGATCTTCGCGTCGGCGCGCAGACGACGCGCCTTCGAACGGATCTCGAGCAGCGAAATGCCGGACGTGTCGTCGATCCAGATGGGCGCGGCGCTCAACGTGCCGGCCGCGCGCGCCATGCGCGTGAAGTCCTCGTCGCGCAGCATGCCTTTGCGCAACCGTTGGGCATCGACGCGCGCCTCCGACGTGAGCATGCGCTGCAGCAGCGATTCCTTGCTCATCTCGAGCGAGAACACCGCGACCGGCGTGTGCTTCTCGATGGCCGCGAACTGCGCGATGTTCAGGACTAACGAGCTCTTTCCCATCGACGGGCGCGCGGCGAGGATGATGAGATCGGCGTTCTGGAAGCCCGACGTCATCTCGTCGAGATCGGTGAAGCCGCTCGGCACGCCGGTAATGGTCTTGCCGCCGCGTTGCAGCGCTTCGATGCGCTCCATCGTTGGCCACATCAATTCCTTGATGCGCACGAAGCCCTGCATGCCGCGCTGTTGGCTCACCTGGAACACGCGCTGCTCGGCTTCGTCGAGGAGATCGGCGGCGGTGCTGCGGCCTTCGTAGGCTTGGGTGATGAGCGCGGTGCACGTCTCGATGAGCCGTCGCTGCAGTGCCTTCTCTTTGACGATGCGCGCGTGGTACTCGACGTTGGCCGACGTCGGCACCGCGTCCACGAGGAACGCGATGTAATCTTTGCCGCCCGCCATCTCGAGATCCCCGCGACGCGCCAGCTCGTCGGCGAGGATGAGTGGATCGACTACCTCACCGCGCTCGACGATCGCGACCATCGCGCGGAAGATCCGGCGATTGCCTTCGCGATAGAACATCGTGTCGTCCACGTGCTCGGTGGCGCGCAGAATCGCGTCTTGGTCCATGAGCATGGCGCCAAGCACCGCGGTTTCTGCCTCTTCCGAGTATGGGGGACGGCGGTCGCGAAACGGGTCACTTTCGGACGCCATCGAGGATTCGACGAGCGAGCTGGACATCTTCCCAAGTTGGTCGCTTCCAAGCGGGATTGCGGAGGAGCGCGGCCGGGTGATAGGTGACGACGACAGGAATCCCGTGGTAGCGGTGGATCGCGCCGCGCAGTTTGCCGATCGACAGCTTCGTGTCGAGCAGCGTCTGCGCAGCGAACGTACCGAAGGCGACGATGACGGTGGGTCGGATGATCTCCAGCTGACGGATCAGGTACGGTCGGCACGCATCCACTTCGACGGGAAGCGGGTTGCGATTCCCGGGCGGCCGGTGCTTGAGCACGTTGACGATGAACACCTCGTCCCGGCTCAACTTAATCGCCTCCAGAATCTTCGTAAGAAGCTGGCCCGCTTGTCCCACGAACGGGCGACCGGTTTCGTCTTCACTCGCACCGGGCGCTTCGCCCACGCACACCAATCGCGCGGTTGCGCTGCCCTCGCCCGGCACCGGATGCTTGGCGGTGCGATACAAGTCGCACTTCCGGCAGGCCGCGATGAGCGCCGATACGTCGTCGAGCGTGTGGCACTGCGACAGCTCGCCGCCGAAGAGCTCGGTGCCCTCGGAACCGACGACGATGCCATCGCGCGCGATTGCCGTGGATGACGGCGTTGGTACGGGCGCGCTCGCAGATTCGGCCGACACCGGCGGACGAACGTCCGCCTCTGAGCTTCGTAGCGTGTCGCGCCAGTCTTCCGCGCGTGCGGGTGCGTCGGGCTTGCTCGATGTTCGCGCGGCGCCGATCAGCCGCATCACATCTTCCACCGACAGCGTGTCGAGCACGAGCTCGTTTTCGCCTTGGTCGCGCCGCTGCTCGAGATAGCGGCGGAGCAGATCCTCAGCGTGCACGCAGCAAGGCCTCGACGCGATCGAGAATCTGGTCGGCGAGCGCGGTTTTGGACATCACCGGCAGCGCGTCGGACGAGCCGTCGGCGCCGAGAATGGTGACGCGATTCGTGTCGGCGCCGAAACCCGCGTCGGGCTCCCGCGCACTGTTGGCGACGATGAAATCGAGCTGCTTGTCGGCCAGCTTGGCACGCGCCGAGTGGATGAGATGATCCGTCTCGAGCGCGAAGCCCACGGTAACGAGCCCCGGCGGTCTATGCCTAACGGTACACGCCAGGATGTCGGTGGTGGCGGCGAGCGCGATCGACGCGGGACCGCCCGACTTCTTGATTTTGCCCGCCGCGGGCTCGGCGGCACGGAAATCGGCCGGCGCCGCGGCCATCACCAGCGCGTCGGCGCCCGGCAGCGCCTGCCTAACGGCGCCCGCCATTTGCTCGGTGGTTTCCACGCGCACGATGGATGGCCCGACCGGATCCGGCACCTCGAGCGGTCCGGCGATGAGCACCACGTTCGCGCCGCGCCGCCACGCGGCCGACGCTATTGCCACGCCCATTTTTCCGCTGCTGCGGTTGGACAGAAACCGCACCGGGTCGACCGGCTCACGTGTCGGTCCGGCCGTGACCACCACGGTGCGGCCGCGCAGCGACGCATCCTCGAGCGCGCGCCCGACGTGTGCAACGATGGTCTCGGGCTCGGGCAGACGTCCGGGTCCACTCCCCTCGCCTGCCGCGAGCGCGCCGACGTCGGGCTCGACCAGCGTGTAGCCCGAGTCGCGCAGATGCGTCGCGTTGCGTTGCGTTTGCGGGTGCGCCCACATCGCGTCGTTCATGGCCGGGAACAGGATCACCGGCGACGTGGTCGCGAGCAGGCACGCGGCGAGCAAATCGTCGGCGCGTCCGTGCGCCGCGCGCGCGAGGAAGTCGGCGGTAGCCGGCGCGACGACGACGATGTCGGCTTCGCGCGCGAGATGGATGTGGTCGAGCGCGTGTCCGGGCGAAAAGATGTCGGTGTGGACGGCGCGTCCGGTGAGCGCTTCGAACGTGAGCGGCGTGATGAATTGCGTTGCCGCGCGCGTCATCACCACGTCGACCTCGGCGCCGGCGGCCGCGAGCAGGCGCGCGACCCAGCCGGCCTTGTAGGCCGCGATGCCTCCGCTCACGCCGAGGAGGATGCGCGCTCCACCGAACGGGCGCATCGCGGTTGCGTGCCTAACGGCCGCGGCGCGCGGTCACGCGGTACTCGATGCCCTCCTCGGCCGTGAGGTCCTCGAGGGCCCGCGTGGTGAGCTTCTTCTCGCGCGCTTCGCTCATGGTGCGCGGGAATTCGTTGAGCAGGCGCGCGTACTTGGCCGCGACCAGCACACCGAGGTACTTGTTGGCCGCGCGCTTGGCGACATCGGCCGGGGTATACACCTGCATGTCATGACTCCGGGTACGTGTGAACTTCGTTAGGCGACGACTACTTCATATCCTGCATTTCTTTTTCCAACCGTTCGATGATGCGCCGCACATCGCGCTCTACGTTCTGCAGCCGCTCGCGGCGCAAGCCTTCCGCATCGATGATGCCCGACACGTTCGCTACGGCGCGGTCGAGCTCATCGTTCAACACCACATACTGGAACATCGGCACGGCGCGCAGCTCGCCCAAGGCACTCACGAGCCGCGTTTTCAACGTTTCTGGCGTCTCCGTTTGACGGCGCCGCAACCGCTCGAGCAACACTTCGCCGGACGGCGGCAGCACGTAAATCAACACCGATTCGGGAAACACG
>JANWIK010000122.1 GCA_025449955.1 Gemmatimonadaceae bacterium | reverse complement strand
GGGCGCAAGAAAATCCACCACACGAGCGCCTTCGATACGACCGTGAGCACGTTGGCGAGCGCGGCCAGGAACAACAGCCACGGCGACGCCGACCGGATCGCGTGCCACGCTGCATCCCAATGGACAGTCCGCGCGTAATAGACCAACAGCGCGACCATGCCCAGCGTCAGCGCTCCGTGCAGGTATCGCTTGTTGGTGAACCGAGATGTCATGTCGCTGCCGGACACATGAAGAAGCGCAAGCGTTGAAGGCTAGCAAGACATCGCTCGATTGTCATTCCGTTGCACGCATTTCTGACCGACGACGATCGACGACAGTACCCAACGTGCCTCGGCGAACCGGGGTAGTACGTTACGCCCACGGGGCTGCCGAAGGCCGCCCCCCACGCAAACCCGACACTCAGCCCATCGTGATGACCCGCCACCCTGGGTGCACCGACCGTCGTGCCTGGCGCCGAATAGCATCCGTCGCCGCAACTCTCGTTGCGGTGCTGCTGGTCGCGGCGCCTCGGTCCGGCGCCGCGCAAGTCGGGACGACGACCGACATCCTAACGGGAACCGTCACCGATCCACTCGGTCATCCCATCGAGGGCGCCGATATCGAAGCGATGTCGATGGAAACCGAGATCACCCGGCACACGCATACCAACGACAAGGGACGATACACCATTGTCTTCCCCGATGGCGGCGGACAATACCGCGTCACCATTCGATTCATCGGAATGGCGCCCTCGGTGGTCGCCGTTGCGCGCCAAGCCGACGAGGATCGGTTGGTGGGTGATGTGCAGATGTCGCCCACGGCCCAGCGTCTCGCCACCGTCAACGTCCAGGCCCGTCGCAACAACGGCCGCGGCAACCAACGCACACCGGGCTCGACCGAGCGTGACATCTCATCGGAGATGGCGGCCCGCTTGCCCATCGACGCGAGCGATCTGAACGCGCTCGCCGCGTTGGCGCCCGGTGTCGTCGGCATCGACGCCACCGATTCCACCGATACGCAGTTCTCGGTGGCCGGCCTTCGCCCAACGGCCAATTCCGTCACGCTCGACGGGCTCAGCTTTGGTTCCGGCTCGGTGCCGCAGGACGCCGTGCGTTCGACGCAGATCGTCACCAGCACGTACGATGTGGCGCGCGGGGAGTTCTCGGGCGGCCTCGTCGCGTCGACGACGCGCGGGGGTACGAACGTCCCCGAAGGGTCGTTCACGTACACGCTGCGCGATCAGGGCCTGGCGTGGGGCGCCGGCGATTCATCGCTGTCGGCGGCCTACACCCAGAATCAGTTAGGCGGCGGGTTGGGCGGCCCCATCGTCAAGGACAAGCTGTTCGTCTTCGGGGCGGTGCAGGGGCGGTGGCGCGACAACGAGCTGCCGTCGCTGCTCAACGCGAACCCCGCCGTCCTGCAACGGTTAGGCGTGAACGCGGACTCGCTCAGCCGGTTCCTCAACCTGGTGGGCGGCACGGGCGTGCATCCCGATCTGCCCGACATCCCCCCCGTGCGCAGCGCCGACAATACGGTGGGCCTGATCCGCGCCGACTGGCTCATCTCGGACAATCAGACCCTCATGGTGCGCGGCGACTGGCGCGACGTCACGCAGAATCCGACGCGCGTCAGTCAGTTCGCGTTGCCGCAGACGGGCGGCACCTCGGACGAGACGGGCGGCGGCGTCATGGCCGTACTCACGTCGTACTTCGGCGGCAGCTTCATCAACGAGCTGCGCGCCTACTGGTCCCGCGACCACCGCTCCGCGGATCCGTTCACCGAACTGCCCGATGGTCGCGTCCAGGTCGCGTCGCAGCTCTCCGACAGCGTGAACGGCATCTCCGCCCTCGCCTTCGGCGGCAGCAACGGACTCCCGCAGCGCACCAACAACACGAGCTTCGAGTCGACCGAGGAGCTGTCGTGGCTGCCGGGCAGCGGCACGCATCGCATCAAGGCGGGCCTCTACTACGACAACACGCGCTACGATCAGGATGTCACGACCAACGAGTTAGGCACGTATTTCTACTCGTCGCTCCAGGGCTTGGCCGACAACCAGCCGGCCGAGTTCACGCGCACGTTGGCGCCCGCGATTCGCGCCGGCACGAGCGAGAACGCGGCCTTCTACCTGGGCGACATCTGGCGCATCGGCCGCGTGCTGCAGCTCACGTACGGCGCGCGCGTCGAAGGCGCCACCGAGTCCGGCGCGCCGGCGTTCAATCCGCTCGTCGACTCGTTGTTCGGTCGGCGCACCGATCACTTCCCATCGGAGCTGAGCGTGAGCCCGCGGATGGGGTTCACCGCTCTGTTAGGCGGAGGCGGCGGGTTCGCCTCGACCATCATCCGGGGCGGCGTCGGCGAGTTCCGGAGCCCCACGCCCAGCGGCCTCTTCGCCGCCGCCCAGGGCGCCACGGGTTTGCCGGGGACCGAGTCGCAGCTCGTCTGCATCGGCGACCAGGTGCCGATTCCCGACTGGACGTCGTTCGCGCTCGACCCCTCCACGATTCCGACGCAGTGCGTCGGCGGCGCGGGCACCACGTTCAATCAGTCCCAGCCCAACGTCGTCGTGTTCAACCCATCGTTCACGTCGCCCCGCGCCTGGCGCGCATCGTTAGGCGTGCAACGCCGCGTGTTCGACCGTATCGGCCTCAATTTCGATGCGAATTGGACCAGCGGCATCAGCCAGTACGGCTTCTCGGACTTGAACCTCGACACAATCCCCAAGTTCCGCCTGGCCGACGAGAACAACCGCCCCGTGTACGTCACGCCCGCCGACATCGATCCGGCGAGCGGCGTCGTGAACAGCGCCGCCTCGCGCCTGCACCCGGAGTTAGGCGACGTGATCCAGGTCCAGTCGAACCTGCGATCCGAATCGGGGCAGGTGACCCTGGGCCTCAACGGCTTCACCGACGCCGGCGCCGTGTACTCCATCTCGTACACGTACACCAAAGCGCGCGACCAATCGTCGTTCGCGTGCTGCTCGGCCACCGCCGGTTTCTCGTCGCCTACCACCGGCGGCAATCCGAATCAGCCGGAGTGGTCCAACAGCAATTTCCAGCGCGAGCACGCGTTCATCGGCACGCTCACCGTGCCGCTCAATTCGGCTATCGAGGTCACGAGCATCGCGCGCCTGTCGTCCGGCGCGCCGTTCACGCCGCTCGTCGCGTCGGACGTGAACGGCGACGGCGCGCGCAACGACCGCGCCTTCATTTTCGATCCGTCGCAGACCGCCGACACCGCCGTGGCCAATGCGATGCGCCGCGTGCTCGCCAATTCGTCGTCCTCGGTGCGCGACTGCCTGCTCGGCCAGATCGGCAGTGTTGCCGCGCGCAACAGCTGCACAGGACCGTGGCAGCCGGCGTTCGACATCCAGCTCAACATTCGGCCTAACGTGTGGGGCCTCGATCGCCGCCTCACGCTGTCGATCGTCACCACGAACCTGATTTCCGGCATCGACGAGGTGCTCCACGGGGAAAACGGTGCACACGGCTGGGGCGCCGTTCGCCTGCCCGACCCGACGCTGCTCTTCGTGCGCGGCTTCGATCAGAGCACCAATAGCTACATCTACTCCGTGAACGAGCGGTTCGGCTCGACCGCCGCGTCGGCGGCCGCGTTCCGCGTCCCGTTCCAGATCGGCTTCCAGGGCCACTTTGCGTTAGGCCCGGATCGCACGCGCGACCGCTTGCGTGCCGCCTTCGGCGGCGGCCGTGGCGGACGCGCCGGCGGCGACCAGCAGACTACCGGGCCGGGGAGCGCGTCGGACTTCGCGTCGCGCTTGGGCCGCGGATTCACCAACCCCGTCACCGGCATCATCACGCTCAAGGACTCGCTGCACCTGACGCCCGAGCAAGTCGCGCAACTGCAGCCGATCGCCGCGCAGCTCGATGCGAAGAACGACAGCATCCAGGCCCAGATCCGCAAGAAGATCGACGACGCCGGCAGCAACGCCGATCCGCGCGCGCTGCTGTTGTCGATCCGGCCGCGCCTAACGGACGCGCGGCAGGCGCGCGAGCACGCGCTCGACGCCGTCAAGAAGATCCTCACGCAGACGCAGTGGAATAGCCTGCCCGATCAGCTCAAGTCGACTGGTCGAGGCGGCCCGCCGCGCCAACAACCGTAACGCGACGTTACGCCGCGCGCGCACGCGCCTCGCGACCCTCCACCCTTCGGGCGGCGTCGTTCGCGCGGTGCGAGTGATCCTTGACCGCGTAGCGCTCGGTGTTTTTCCCCAGGCCCGTCTAGCTTGCGCAAGCAACGCGAGCTCCGGCGCCCGAATACAAGCGCGTCGGCAAACACACGTCGCCTCGCACGGGAGAGAACCATGCGAACACTGAAAGGTCTGATGCTCGTCGTGCCCGTCCTAACGATCGCTGCGTGCAGCGAGGCGTCGGGGCCTGCGGGCGGATCGCCCCTCACCGTCTCCTTCGCCACGGTGCAAGGTTCGGGATCCACGGCCGGCGATCGCGGTCCGTCCGACACGCCGCCGGCCGCACACACCCTCGCCATCACGAGCGCCGAGGTCGTGCTCGACCACATCGAGCTCGCGCCCACGAGCACCGCGTGTCCCGACACCGACAACGACGCCAACGATGATCATGGCAACGACGCCAATCGTGTCGGCGCCGCCGATCACGGCACCGAGCACAACGACGCGTGCGCCGAGCTCGCCGCCGGCCCGCAGCTCGTGGACCTTCCCGTTGGGCAGTCGGTCGTCACGATGTTCAACGTGACCGTGCCCGCCGGCACCTACACCGAGCTCGAAGCGCGCCTCTCGGCCGCCAACGGGAGCACCGCCGCCGGCGGCGCGTTCCTAACGGCGCGCCCCGACCTGGCCGGCGTCAGCGTGCGCGTCGCCGGCACGTTCGACGGCACACCGTTCACGTACACCGGTCGGCCGCACTCGCACCTCGAGTTCGAATTCGAGCCGCCGGTGGTCGTCGGGTCGACGGGTGTCAACGTCACCGTGCACGTGAGCCTCGACCGCTGGTTCCGCGATCAGAACGGCGAGCTCGTGAACCCGGCCACCGCCAATGCGGGTGGGCCTAACGCAGATCTCGTCGCCCAGAACATCCGGCACTCGTTCCGCGCCTT
>JANWIK010000121.1 GCA_025449955.1 Gemmatimonadaceae bacterium | reverse complement strand
GTCCCGATGCGCTTGAAGTCGAAACGCTGCAGGCGGCTCATCACCGGCGCCGCGGTCTGCGTGATCTTCTGCGGTTCCGTCGTCGCGAACACGAATACGACGCGCGGCGGCGGCTCCTCGAGAATCTTGAGCAGCGCGTTCCACGCCTCGCGCGTCAACATGTGTGCTTCGTCGACGATGTACACCTTGTACCGATCGTCGCCCGACGGCGCGTACATCGCGCGCTCGCGCAGCTCGCGCGCGTCGTCCACACCGCGGTTGGATGCGGCATCGATCTCGATCACATCGAGACTCGCCGATCCGCCCCAGATGCGCGTGCACGACGCGCACACGCCGCACGGCTCTCCGTCGGGCGAGCGGTTCTCGCAATTGAGCGCCATCGCGAGCACGCGCGCAAGCGTGGTCTTTCCCACTCCGCGCGGACCGCACAGCAGGTAGCCGTGCGCCACACGACCGCGCGCGATGGCGCCGCGCAGCGTGTTGGACACGTGCGTCTGCACCGCCACGTCGGCAAAGGTGCGAGGACGATACTTGCGCGCGAGCGACAAATACATGGCTACGGGGAAGCGCTGCGCTGGGGGAAGCGCGACCTAACGGTCGCGTCGGGAAACGCTGCGCGTCGGGAACGGGGAGCTTGGCGAGGACTACTTGTCCCCAGAGCGACCGACAGGTCGCGCATCCCTACTTCCCAAAGCGACCGCAGGTCGCGATTCCCCAGTTGCATCTGCTTCCCCCAGTGCCCCAGGCCTGACGAAGCTGCGCTCGACACCACGTACCGCTGCTACCTTTCGGTCCTGACGGAGTTGGTGGGCTGACGCCCTTCGGGACCTGGGACGTGCGAAATATATCCCGCCCTGCAAACACTCACAACGTCAGCTCGAGCAGATCACGCGCGCCGCTTCGTCGGTCCCCGCATCATCCACATCGAGATGAAAGCAGGCGCGCAATCGCGTGGGCGTCCACGCGCTCACCAGCACGCCCTTCGCCGCGGCGCGCTCGACCACGGCCTCCGCATCACCTCCCGGCCCGAGGTCGACCATGACGATGTTCGTGTCCGGCGGCACCACGCGCATTCCATTCACACCATCCACGGCCTTGGCGAAGCGACGCGCGCGCGCGTGGTCGTCCTTCAAGCGGTCCATGTGCGCGTCGAGCGCGTAGAGCACCGCCGCGGCGAGGAAGCCCGACTGCCGCATGCCGCCGCCGAATCGCTTGCGCACCATCCACCCGTCGCGCATGAGCGCGGCCGGTCCCGCGAGCGCGGCGCCCACCGGACACCCGAGTCCCTTGGAAAACGACACCATCACCGTATCGGCGCAGGACGCGAAGTCCGCCAGCGGTGTGCCCGATGCCACGTGCGCGTTCCACAGTCGCGCGCCGTCCAGGTGTACGCCTAACGAATGCTCGCGCGCCACCTCGCGGATCGCTTTCATTTCGGCCAGCGGCGTGATCACACCGCCCGCGCCGTTGTGCGTGTTCTCGATGCACACCAAGCTGGCCGACAGCGTGTACGGCGACGCCGGTCTGATCGCCGCCCGCAACGACTCGGCGTCCATCACCAAGCCCTTGCCCTGCACCGGGCGGACTTGCGCGCCGCAGAGCGCTGCGGCTGCGGCCGCTTCGTACATCATCACGTGCGAGCCGGTGCCGAGCAGGATTTCGGTCCCCGGACGCGACATGAGCCACACGCCGGTCTGGTTGGCCATCGTGCCGCTCGGGAAAAACAACGCGGCATCTTTGCCGAGCATCGCCGCGATGCGCTCCTCGAGACGCTTCACGGTCGGATCGCCGTCCAACACGTCGTCACCGATTTCGGCGGTGGCAATGGCCTGCCGCATCGCGGCGGTGGGATGCGTGACTGTATCGCTGCGAAGATCGATCGACATAGGAATGAAGGAGTACTTGGGCGGTGCGCCGCGCGACGGTTATTCCTCGAGCGTTTCACGCTGGAGACGCCGCACGCGGCGCAGCTCGTATACCCGGCCCACTTCGCCGCCGAGTATGAAAATGACCGCCGCATAATAGACCCAGAACACGATCACGACTATGGCCGTCAACGTGCCCGTGTAGAGACTGCCCGGATTGAACCGCCCAACGTACGACGTGAACGCCGCCTTCGCGAGCTCGAACAGCGCGCTCGTCACGATCGCCGCGAGAAGAGCGTACTGCCACCGGATCTTTCGGTTGGGCAGAAATTTGTAGAGCGAAAAGAAGAGCAGCACCATGAACGCCGACGCGATCACGGAGCCGATCGCATACTCGAGGCGGCCCATCACGTCCTTCTGCAATCCGATGCGCTGGAGGATCGCGATGCCGTGCGTCGTCGCCAGCTTGAGGTACGCGTTGGCCGCCGTGTACGCCACGAACAAGATCGTGCTCACGACGGTGATCTGGATGTCGAACAACTTGCCGGCGATGATGCTTCGCTCGTGTTCGATGTCGAACACTTCGGCGAGCACGGTGCGCAGCGTGCCGAACAACCGCGTCGAGAACCACACGAAGCCAATGAGGCTGTAGATCCCGACGGAGCGGCGCGCCTGAATGACATCGTTGATGATCTTGTACAGCGGCGAGTCGGCCGACTGGCTGTGCGGCGGCAGAAGCTGATCGATGAACGTCCACAGATTGGCCGCCGACTGCGCTTCCGATTGGTTGAGCAGATAGCCCAACCCGGAGAGCAGCAGCAACACGAACGGCACCGCGGCCAACAAGATGTTGAACGCGATGCCGCCGGCGAGAAAGAAGATGTTGTCGTCGCCGGCGTTGTCCCAGATTCGCTTGGCGTAATCCTTCGTGGCCGCCCAGACGCGTCGGGGCAGTGACAGCGGGTGGTTGGGCATGGCGGGGGCCGAGGGCGTCGGCCCAACGAAGGAAGAGTGAGGAGCGCTTACTCGGTCTCCTGGTCGGCCGTGTCGTTCGGGGCTTCGTTAGGCGCGATGGTGGAGCGGCGTGTCACCCTCGGCGGAGTGGTCGCAGCGCGATAGTTGGCCTTCGACTGCGCGATGCGCGCCTCGAGGTCCAGCCGCGCCTGCTGAGCGGCCTCGCGGCCGGCGCGAAACGCTTCCGCTGCCTGGTGCTTGCGAATCTCGAGCGCCTGACGCGCCGAATCGAGGCGGTCCTCGACCGTCCGCTTGGCCTGCTCGTAGCGGTCGACCACGTTCTCCGACAAATCGCCTGCGGCGTCGCGCGCCACATTGGCCGCGCGACGGGCGCGGCGCTTGAGCTGCCGACGCGTCTCCTCGCCGCTCTGCGGCGCGAACAACAGCGCGATGCCGGCTCCCACGGCGAGCCCCACGAGAAACGATGTCGCCCCGCTTCCGCGACGCTCGATCACTACGTACGGCTCGTCCTCATCGTCGTCGGGCCTGTGCTTCATGTCCTCATCTCCTCGTCTCGTCACCGGCGTCCCTTCGATTTCTGTCGGATCGCGTCCTTGTCCTTGACGGATCCGTAGCTCTTCACGTTTCGCGCCGCGGCGTCAGGCTCAGCATGGTCTTCCGCCGCGGACACCAATGCCGCCAACTCCGCACGAACTTCACCAGGTGTTGCCCCGAGCATATGTGCCGTGCGTTCGACATCGCCGCCGGTCATGGAGAACGTCTTGAGCGTAAGTTGACGCCGCGCGTCGGCCAATGTCGATCCCACAGGAAGCGACACCGGCGACTGCACGTCGGTCGAATTGCGCAGATGACGTGGAACGACATCGCTCAACGAGATGCTGGCATTGCGCGACATGATGACCGCCCGCTCTATGGCGTTCTTGAGCTCGCGCACGTTCCCCGGCCATTGGTACGACAGAAGCCAATCCATGGCCTCGTCATCGAATCCCGAAACCTTCTTCCTGTTCTGTTGAGAAAACCGCGCCAAGAACTCGGTGGCGAGCAACCTGAGATCGCCCATCCGTTCGCGCAGCGGTGGCAGATACAACTCGACCACCGCCAACCGGTAGTACAGGTCTTCGCGCAGCTCGCCTTCGGCGAGCGCCTGCTGTAAGTCCCGGTTCGTCGCCGCCACCACTCTGATGTCGACATCGATTTCTTTCTTGCCGCCCAACCGGCGAACCTGACGCGACTCGAGCGCGCGCAGCAACTTGACCTGGATATCGGGCGCCATTTCGGCGACCTCGTCCAGGAACAGCGTGCCCTCGTGCGCCATCTCGAACGCGCCCGGCTTTTCGTTAGTCGAACCCGTGAACGCGCCCTTCTCGTGCCCGAACAGCTCGTTCTCGAGGATATCCTTGGGCAGGGCCGCACAATTCAAAGCGAGGAATGGGCCGCGCGCGCGTTCGCTCTTCTGGTGAATCGCCCGCGCCACCAGTTCTTTGCCCGTTCCCGACTCGCCGAGAATCAGCACGCTCGCCGTCGACGGCGCAACCGCATCGATTACCTGATAGACGCTCCGCATCGCATCCGACTGGCCGGTCAGTTCACCGTAATGCGTGAGTGCTTGCAGCTCCGACGCGAGCGCGCGGTTCGTCTGCTTCACCTGAAATTTCTCGAGCGCCTTTGGAATGAGCGCCTTGAGACGATTCAATTTTTCGGCGGTGAGCGGTTTTTCGATGTAATCGTACGCGCCCTGCCGCATCGCCTGCACCGCGGAATCGACGGTCGCCTGCCCGGTAATGATGATGCACTCGCTCGTGATTTCCCGCGCTTGCATTTCTTGCAGCAGCGCGAGTCCATCGAGCTTTGGCATCTTGAGGTCGGCGAGGATGACGCCGAACGTCCCGTCGAGCAGGCTTTCAAGCGCCTTCTGCCCATCAGGCGCCACGTCGACGACGTAGCCCTCTTCCTCGAGCACAGCGCTCAGACCTGCAGCAATGCTGCGCTCGTCGTCGGCGATGAGGATCTTGTGCTTGTCCATGTGCTAGGTCTGCGACTCCTCGCGCCGTGTTGGGGCGCTCGGGAAGATGATAGTAACTCCGTCCAGGCCATCGATCACCCGAATCCCAGCCTCGAGAGCCGCGTCCTTCACGCCGACGCCCAAGCGTAGACCGTTTTCTCCAGAGGGCCGCGCGTCGCCGCTCGTTCCCGTCCTCCGGATGGTAACCGCAATGTCTCCCGCCTGCTCGCCGGGGCGAACGCCACATTCCGCCTCACCGGCCGGAAGCGTGGCCATGTCCACCGCGGCGCTCAAGACGAGTCGCACGGCATCGGGATTGGCGGTGGTCACGAGAGGCAGGTCTGGTGCCGACCAGAGTGAGAGCGAGCCGCCCTCGGCCGCAGCGGCGGCGCCGTAGAGCGCGGCGAATCTCTTGAGCATCGCGTGCAAATCTACCGGCTCACGAGCCGGACGCGCCAATACGAGCAGGGCGTCGAGACGCTCGGACAGTGCCTCGAGCTCGAAGTAGGCGGCGTCGGCAAAGCGCGTGACGCTGGCTGCATCGGCGCCGCGCGCCAACCTCGCGCGCAACACCTCGAGGTTCAAGGCGAGTCCATTGAGCGGATTCTTGAGCTCGTGTGTGGCGCGCTCGGCCAGCCGTTCGAGCGCCGTGTGCCACCGAGCTTCGACGGCGCTGCTTATTCGCCCGCCTCCGCGTCGTCCGGCGCCGCGTGTACGGCAACCGGCGCCCCGGGTGCACGGTGCATCGCAGGCGCTTTCACGAAGCGCGCGACCGTGTCCGCCGTATTCGACACACGCAATTGCTCGAACAGGAATCCGAACGTCTGGTCGTACGCCACGGCGAGATCGTTCTTCACCGAGTCCGGAATGTCCCAGATGTCCCGCTTGAACGGGCCAAGGGCTTTCTTCCGCGTCTTGTAGTAGAACTGTTCGTCCGAGTCCTTCGGCTTACGCTCGTCCTTCGCGTTCTCGTCGAGCCACTTGTAGATGCGGGTGCGTAAGGCATCCGGCATGTGGTCGTAGAGAATGTTCTGGAAGTTGGTGGCCAGGTGAATCTCACAGGCTTCGACGCGCGGGAAATTGTTGAACGCGTTGTCGGGCAGCGTCGACGCGCCGTGCTGCACCGCGCCGGCCAACTTGTACTCGTCGCGGGCGACCTTGGACAATTCCTCGAGAGCCTGCAGGTCTAACTTGACCGCGGCGATCGTTCCATCGGGCAGCACCACACCACCGTGCGACGTCCCCGTCTGCACGCTGATCTTCGAGAGGCCTTCGGCCGACCCGCTCCGTTCCTTGAGCGTCTTGTTGAAGCCGTCCATGAATGCGCGCAACTCGGGCACCGTGCTGTTATGCGCGCCGACTTCACCGATCTCGCCGCCGACGGAAATCGTCACGCCATCGGGCTCGACTTCACGCACGTAGCGCGCGATGTCGACCGCGGTTTGATAGTTGAGCCGCTGCTGCTCGTCGAGCGTCGCGAGCGAGATGTCGACTAACGTCGACGTATCGACATCGATATTGAAGAACCCGGACGCGATCGCTTCCTGCGCCAGCTGCTTGACCGCGGCCACCTCGCCGCGCCGATCGACCGCGAACTTTTTTGCGTTGACCTGGAAGTGATCGCCCTGCACGAAGAGCGGTCCGCGGAACCCTTCACGCAGCGCCGCCGCCAACATCACCGCGACGTATTCGCGGGGCCGTTGGTCGGTGTACGCGATCTCCGACCGTGCGATTTCGACGATGAATGCGCCGGCGCGCTGTTTGACCGCGGTGCGGAACACCGCGCGAGCGGTGTCGTAGGCCATGCCGCGTACGTTGATGGCCGGCACGGTGAAGCCGTGTGTTTCTCCGCGACCGCGCGCGAGGTAGAGATCGTGAATGCTCGCGGGTTTGACGCCAGCCGCCTGGCCGATCTCCCACAGCAGCCACTGCGCGTGGTCCTTCGTTTGTCCCTGCCCAAACACCGCCTCACGCACCAACTCATCCATCGCGTCTGTTTGGAGCACGGCCTCATTCGAAAGCGTCACACGGCCGTGTTCGACCTTTACGTCATTGCCGAACTGATGCACCCAGCCTCCCCATCGCGAAGGACAACCCTGTCACGCCGCTCGTGAGCGCGGCATGAGGAGAACTCTGCCCGACCGGCCCAGCGCCCGCAAGGGGCGTCATCAACCGCCTACCCGGACGGTCAGCCCATCGAACGCCGGAGCGATTCCCTGCGGGAGTTCCGCCTCGAGATCGGCGTGGCGATTCTGATGCGTGAGGTGCGTGAAGTACGTGCGCGTCGCGCCGATCGCGCGCGCCGTTTCCACCGCTTCGGCGATGCTGAGATGCGTCGGGTGCGACGTGCGCAGCAGCGCATTGAGCACCAGCACCTCCACGCCGCGAAACGCCTCGATCGCGTCGGGCGGAATCCGCTTCGCATCGGTGACGTACCCAATGGGCCCGACTCGATACGCGAGCACGGAGGCGTCTCCGTGCGGGACCGTCACGGCCAGCACATCGGCGTCGCCGATGTGCACCGTCTCGCCTTCGCGCAGCGGATACGCGTGGCCTTCCGGCTTCGATGTGCCCGGTGGCGGACGCACGTCATCGTCGAAGATGTACGGGAATCGTTGGGCGAGCTGGTGCAGCGTGCGCGGCGCGCCATAGAGCGGGAGCGGCGCGCCGCGTCGCACGGACACCGCTCGCAAATCGTCGATCCCGTGCGTGTGGTCCGCGTGCTCGTGCGTGAACAACACCGCATCGACGCGATCGATGTCGTTGGCGATGAGCTGCAAGCGGAGCTCCGGCGCCGTGTCGATGAGGAGACGCGTTCCGCTTTCCGTCTCGATCACCGCGCTGGTGCGCGTACGCCGGTCGCGCGGATCGGGCGAGCGGCACACGGCACAGCTGCATCCGATCTGCGGCACGCCGAAACTCGTCCCCGTGCCTAAAAACGTCAGCTTCACACGTGTTCCACGCGCAGCAGGTTCGTCGTGCCGGGCACGTCGAAGGGAACGCCGGCGGTGACGAGAATCCGATCGCCCGGCTTGGCGAACTCCGAATCCTTCACGGCGCGGCTGCCGTGCTCGAACATCTCTTCGTACGTCGCGGCCGTCGGCACGAGCTCGGGGTGCACGCCCCACACGAGTGCTAACTGACGATACGTGCGTTCGACGTCGGTGATCGCGAAGATCGGGACGCTCGGCCGGTGCGCCGACACGATGCGCGCGGTGAATCCACTCTTGGTGAACACCATCACGACGGGCGCGTCGAGCGAGCTCGCGGCGGCTGCCGTCGCCGCCGCGATCGCGTCTTCCGTGGACACGGCCGCATCGGACTCGCGGCGCGCCAGCACCTTGGCGGGTTGCGCGAACGGCCGGCGCTCGATCTCGAGAATGATGCGCGTCATGGCGTGCACCGCGAGCTGCGGGTACGCGCCGGCCGCCGTTTCCGCCGAGAGCATCACCGCGTCGGTGCCATCCAGGATCGCGTTCGCCACGTCGCTCGCCTCGGCGCGCGTTGGGCGCGGATGCGTCACCATGGATTCGAGCATCTGTGTGGCGGTGATCACCGGGCGGCCCAGGGCGTTCGCGAGCGCGATAATGCGCTTCTGCGCGAACGGGACTTCCTCGAACGGCAGCTCCACGCCCAGGTCGCCGCGCGCGACCATCACCGCATCCGACGCCTCGAGGATCGCGCGGATGTTCGCGAGCGCCGTGTCCTTTTCGATCTTCGCCACGATCAGTATGTCCTTCGGAATCAACGCGCGCAGCGACGCGATGTCGTCGGCCCGCCTAACGAAGCTGAGCGCGAGATAGTCGAGGCCCTGCTCGATCGCAAACGTGATGTCGGCGCGATCTTTCTCGGTGATCGACGGGGCCGACACTTCCACGCCGGGAAGGTTGATGCCCTTGTGGCTGCGCAGCTGCCCGCCGTGCACCACGCGCACGCGCACGCGCGGCTTGCTCACGTCCAACGCCACGAGATCGATCAACCCATCATCCATCAATACGCGATCGCCCACGCTCACATCGTCGGCCAGCGCGTGATAGGTGACGGGAATCTCCCCGTCGCGCGCCTCATCCTCGGGCACGAGCACCACGTCGGCGCCGGGCACGAGCTCGATGGGCGCGGGCAAATCCCCCACGCGGATGCGCGGCCCCTGCAGGTCGCCGAGGATGGCCACGGGACGATCGAGCTCGCGCGCCAATCGACGCACCGTCGCGATCGTTTGGGCGTGCTCGTCGTGCGTGCCGTGTGAAAAATTGATGCGGGCGACGTTGAGCCCCGCATCCATCAGGGAGCGCAGCACATCCGGCGAGCAGCTCGCCGGCCCGAGCGTGCAGACGACCTTCGTCCGGGCAAAAGGGGATCGAGGCATGGTGCAGTGAATCGTAAGACCGGCATAAAGAAAAGGAAGCGCGCATTAACACCTCGGCCCGCACCGCGTCTTACGAGCACAGGCACACTCAGACGAGGAGCGTATGAACCCGACACACCGTGTTATGTGCATAGGAGCCGCGGCCTTCGTAGCCGCGCTCGCAGCTTGTAGCGGGGACTCGGCGACGTCGCCGTCGGCCCAACTCGTACCGGACTCCGCGATCACGTCCGGCATCGCCAACGACGTGGGCGACGCGATGGCCACGTCACTCGAGCTCATGGGCACCGATGAACAGTCGGACGGCGTGACCGAATCCGGCGTCGTTAGCTCGCCCGGGTTGCACCTGGACGTGACGCCGAACGGCGCGACCACCTGCAGCGGACCCGACGGCCAAGGGTGGTTCACGTGCACCAGCACGTGGCACGGCTTGAGCCTAACGACGATGCGGCGCTTCTGGGATGGCACCACCCTCGCGCTCGGCTTCACGTCGGCCACGGACTCGGTGAATCACATCCATACGCTTACCGGGTCGTACACGCAGGGCTGGTTCCCCTTCCGCACGGTGTGGGTGAATCGTCACGACACCGCGAACCTGAGCGTGGATCGCACCACCACGCCCGTGACGCACGTGTGGAACCGGGTGGGCGTGCGGCAGGACAGCACGATGTTCGTTGGGCAGAACGTCACGCGGCACTGGCACTATCTGTCGTACGACACGGCGACCAACGTGACGTTCGACATGCCGCGCTCGCAGAATATCTGGCCGGTGAGCGGATCGATCGTGCACAACGTGACCGTGCATTTCGAGGCCGACCGCGCCACGCGCACACAAACGAAAACGGTGACGCGCCGCGCGATGATCACCTTCAACGGCACGCCCGACGTCACGCTGCAGATTGGCGGTCTCACGTGCACGCTCGATCTCGAGACGCACCAAGTGAGCGACTGTCAGGGTTCGTGAGGTTTCTGATGTGAGGACGTGCGCAGCGGTTCGTAGCTGCGCACGTCGCCGTGCTCGAGGAACGGATCCTCTCCGCCGCAGCGCAGCCACGCGTGCGCCTCGAGCCGGCCATCGACACGACGGCGCGCGCCGAACACCACATCGGCGTCGCGCCCATCGCGTCGTAGCAGGAACGCCAGCACGGTTGCCCGTCTGAGACACGTATAGTGCCAGATCCACGGCGCCCGCATGAGCAGCCGGTCGACATGATGCGCGATGCGCGACGGACCGAATGCCTGGCCGCGCCGGTGCGGGACGCGATCGAGCCAGCGGAGCACGGTCGAGGCCGGTAGCACCTCGAGCGCACACGGTACGACGGCGCACGCAAGAACGATTTCGGCCTTCCGCGCAAACCGCATGGTTTTGCTAGGCAACCAGGGTGAGAGGAACCGGGCAATTCATCCGTTTTACCATGGTGGCTGGACGCGGAGCGTCCGCGGCGCCGGTACCATGCCAACGGCAGAGCCCGGCATCCGTTAGCCCGACTCTGTGACATCTGACGTGGCGCGGACCGGCCGACCTTGGTAGTCTCGGTGCAGCATCGTGAACACGCACGCCCTTCACCCTCATGGAGAGTCCCCAGATGGCACACCGTTTCACGCGCGCGCCGTTGACAGCCGTGCTGGCCGCGCTCATCGCCGCCGCTCCGTTAGGCGCCCAGTGGCAGGGCGTGGTCACCTTCCACAACCAGCAAGGCGTCGCCGACGAGGCGGTCGCGCAGGACTTCGACTACTACCAGGGCCCTCCGGGCATCGCGAAGATGGTCGTGCGTGATGCGCAGCAAGGGCCGACGGCCATAATCTTCAGCAAGAGCGCGAATACTGCCACCGTCGTCATGACGAAGCAGCAGATGTACATGACGATGCCGCTCAGCGTGACGCAGTCGGAAGTGCAGAAGCGCATGGCCGAAACCAAGATCACGGCGACGGGGAAGACGGACGTCGTGGCCGGCCACCAGTGCGCGTACTACCACGTGGTCGATCCCGCGGACAGCACGGAGGGCGACGCCTGCATCGCGTCCGACATGGGCACGTTTGCCATGTTCGATGCCCCGTCGCGGGGCGGCGGTGGGGGCGGCAACGCCATGTCGTTCTGGAAGCAACTCTTCGCGTCCAAGTCCGGCGGATTCTTCCCGCTCAAGATGACATCGATGAAGAACGGCAAGGTCCAGGACACCATGGAAGCGACGTCGATCCAGGAGAAGTCCATTGCCGCATCCGAGTTTGCCGTGCCCGCGGGGTACAAGGCGATGGGCGGGATGGGCCGTCCATAAGCCGCGTTTCACTCCGATGTGCGAAACGCCGGGGACTCCACGTCCCCGGCGTTTTTGCGTTAGGCGTTGCACACCGGCATCACCGCGAGTACTGTGGCGCCTTCGCCTCCGCCGAGACGACGAACTTGATGTACATGCCGCTCGGCCCATGCCCGGGGACGCCGCACACGATGAGGTAGTTGCCGGCCGGCGCGGCCGTGAAATCCATCGTGTCGGTGCCATCGGTGGGAATGCCGCCGGTCACGTCTTTGGTGTAGGCGCGCGCGATGGCCGGGTTGTCGGGCTGCGCGGGCAACGGCAGGTGATCCGGGAGCAGGATCGCCGAATGCGGAATGGCATCTTTGTTCTGGAAGGCGATGTGGACGGACCAGCCTAACGGGACGGTGATCGTCTGGTCGCCCTTGGACCCGCCGTTGAAGTTCATGCCGCCGTTCGCCGACCCATACGCCGCGTAGAGATTGATCGACACTTTTTTGGCCGCGGCATTCACGGTCATGAACGTCGTGCTGTCGGCCGGCCCGGCCTGTCTTCGCGCGCCATCGCCGCGCGCGGCCCGGGTCGCCGCAACCCCGATCGTTAGGCCAAGGCCCACCACGAAGACTAGCGCCGCGCGTCGTATCCCGATCATCCGCCGCTCCACCGCTCGAGGAACCTGTCGCATTCCCGTGGCACCCGCCCGCGGCAGGGGCCACGAGACCCTTGAAGTGTTACCCCGGCCGTGCGAGACGGGTCAAGGGCGCCCCACCGCGAGTACCGGGTCTTCGGCCGGAACCACCGCCTCACCGAGACGGGTCGGTTTTCTTGAGCGAGTCGAGGGCGTGCGTCAAGGAATCGACGTGCTTCTTCCGGGCTTCGATTTCGTTGCGGATGGAGCGCAGCTCCTCGAGCACCTGGGCGTTGGTCGCCGCGGCCGAGTCGTGCACTACGGGGACGGCGGTGGCGGCGGGCGTGGCCGTTTGGGGCGCGGTCGTGGGCGCCGATTGGACCGGCGTCTGTTGGGCGGGCACCGCGGTCGTGCCGGTGGTCGCCGCGGGGACGGCGGCGACGGGGCTCGCCGCCGCGCGCGGCACTGCGTTAGGCACGTGCGTCGCGGGGCTTCGGGGCCGGTCGGCGACCAGCGTGCGGTGCTCGACGGGCGTGGGACGCGGGCGCGCCGGAACGGCGCGCGCGCGCGCGGACCGCGCGGCTGCGCTCGCCGAGCGCGCCGCCTGGGGCGGCGCGTCGGCAAGCGCCCGGGCGGCCCCGCCGGGG
The DNA here is from genome assembly GCA_025449955.1 of Gemmatimonadaceae bacterium. Taxonomy (GTDB): domain Bacteria; phylum Gemmatimonadota; class Gemmatimonadetes; order Gemmatimonadales; family Gemmatimonadaceae; genus JADGGM01. The sequence goes on along the minus strand of JANWIK010000121.1, from coordinate 4,378 downwards.
TCCGGCGCCGCCGACGTCTCGGCGGCAACCGGCGGCGGCACAGCAGCGACTCGCTCCGGCACGGACTCGCGAGGAGCGGACGCCACGACCACCGTATCCGGACGCACCGGCGCCGCAGCCACCGGCGCAGCGTCGAGCGAGCCGCGCAGCCCGCGCACGGTGAGGACACTGGTGAGACTCGCCACCAGGAGGCTGCCGCCGACGACGAGCGAGGCGAGGAGCCAGCGGTCGGCGGACGCGAGGCGCGTCCGCACCTCGCGCACGCCGGTCGTGCGCGGGACGCTCGCCGGCGTCGGCCGGCGAGCCGCCCACGCAGGACCGTAGGGAGGCGTGGTCGTTAGGCGGTCGTCGCGCGGAGCCGCCGCGGGCGGCGCGGCGGCCGGGCGCGGCGGCCGCCGCGCCTGGTAGGCGCGCGGCACGATCTGCCCCTCGTCGCCTAACCGCTTGGGCACGCGCGGCCGGTGCACCGGCGCCCGGGGCGCGCCGGCGGCCGGAGCGGGGACCGCGGCGCGCGCCACCGGCACCGGCCTCGCGGGCGCCATCGCGCCGCCGCCCCACACCGCGCCTAACGAAGAAACGAACTGGGGCCACGATACCTCGCCGGCGTGCGGCATCGTCCGCGCCGGCGTGCCGTCGGCCACCGACACGATCACGGCGTGATCCACCACTTCCTCGGTCGAGCGCGGCGGCTCGTGCAGCATCACGGCGCTCCGCGCGTCCGCCGCCGAGCATCCGGCGAGCGCGCCGCTGCAGACGCAGCCGAGCCGCGGCGCCAGGTCCACCAGCGTCCGGCCGCCATGCGCCGCCGGGTCGAGCGACGCCAGATCTCCCAGATCGACGAGCGTCCGCTCGATCCCCTCCGAGGCCAGCCACTGCGGCGCCGGCACGCCGCCCGGCAGCGAATAGTGCCGCCGGCGATCGCGCACCACGCGCCCGGGATCGTTGGACACCGGGCGCTGCGCGCCCGGCACGATGCCCCGTTCTGCTAACAGAGTTAGGAATTGGGCCGGCGACAGGTGGATGTCGATGCTCGGATGGCCGGCGCCCGGGCAGTCGCCCACGTACGTGATGCGCTGGTCGGCCCCGGCGGTCGCCCGCAGATAAAGCGCGGCCGCGACCGGCGGCGACACGAGCCGCACCGCGGCGTCGCCCAAGCCGGTGGTGCCGCGCAGCTGCTCGCGGACTAACGGACAGATGCACGCCATCGCCGGCTGGTCGCCGCGTGCCGCGAGCTGATCCAGACACCCCACGGCCAACAGCTCGTCGCCCCACGACGCGGGAATCACATCGTCGTAGCCGAACGCGACGCACGCGTTGACGAGCTGGGTGGGCGTGGCGGGAAGCGCGGCCAGGCATGCATCGGCGCCGAGTATGACGACAGACCCGCGGACGCCGCGACCGGCGTCGGGGGATGGATTGGTCATCGTCAAACCCGTGACATGAACAGCGTGATGGATGAGAAGCCCTTAATCGGACGAGCCACATCGCATTCGCGTTACGTGCGCGAGCTGCGCACGCGCGATCAGTCGGCGTCGAGTCCCAGTCGGCGCGACGCGGCGCGATACGCGGCGCCGGTCTCGAGCGACGGAACGAGGTCGCGAGACGCCCACCGACGCGCTGCGTCCGCCAATCGCGCGCCTATCGGCATGGCCCGGCAGCGGTGCGCGTGGTCCACGAGCAGCGCGCCGGCCGTGACCTGCGCGATCCCGAATGCGAAGCGTCGCGCCACGCTCTCGCGATCGTCGTTCGAGCAGGCCGCAAGTCGCAGCGCGGCGTCTGTGAGCCCGCGCGCGGCCGTCCGCACGCGCGCGGCTGCGTCGGACAGATCGCCCGACGTCACGCGATCGAGACGCGCATTCAACTCGGCGCCGAGCGCGCCGAGCCCGTCCGGCTCCGCGGCCAGCGCGCGCCACACGTCGAGGCTCAGCACGTTGGTCGTGCCCTCCCAGATCGGCAGCACCTGCGCGTCGCGCAACAGCCTCGGCAGGCCGGTGTCTTCGATGTAGCCGGCGCCGCCGAACGCTTCGATGGCTTCGCTCGCGATGGCGACGGCGCGCTTGCCGGTGTAGAGCTTGGCCACCGGGGTGAGCAGCCGCAGCACCCGCGCGTCGGCGCCGGTCGCCACGCCCAACTCAGTTAGTCCCAGGAGCTCGACGACGCGGAACACGAGCAGCAGGCACCCGGCCAGCTCGACCTGCATCGCGGCCAGGGTGTCCGCGTGCAGCGCGTGCTCGCCTAACGGTCGGCCGAACGCCGTGCGCCGGCGGGCGTAGTCGCGCGCCAGCGCCACGGCGCGCCGCATGCCCGATACGGCGGCGAGCGCGTTGTAGATGCGCGTGATCGTGAGCACAGTCGCGATCTTGCGCACGCCGTGGCCCTCCCCGCCCACCAGCCATGCCGGCGTGCCGTCGAGCTCGATCTCGGCCGTCGGCAGCGCGCGCGTACCGAGTTTGTCCTTGAGACGCAGCACGCGCATGTGGTTCGGCAGTCCGGCGTCGTCCCGCAGCTCGAGATAGAAGAGGCTCAAGCCGCGGCTCCCCGCCTCGGCGCCTTCGGGTCGCGCTAGCGTGAGCGCCATCTGCGATGTGGTTGCCGACGTGAACCACTTCGTGCCGAACAAGAGGAATCGGTCGCCGTCGCGCGTGGCGACCGTCGACGTGCCCGAGATGTCGGACCCGCCCGTGCGCTCCGTCATCCATTGCCCCGCGGTCCAGACCTGCGCGGGGTCGCGCGTGGTGAGGTGTCCTAACGCAGCGCGCAGCCGCCCGCCGGTGCCGAGCAGCTCGAGGCATCGCGCGGCGCCATCGGTCATCGCGAGCGGGCACGAATACGTGGCCGACGACGGCGCGAACAGATAGAGGCGCGCGAACTGGTCGACGCGCGAGAAGGCGCCGTACGCGCGCTCGTATCCGCGCGCGACCAGTCCCTCCGTGGAGGCGATGCGCTCGAACGCGCGCCACGCGTCGCTCGTCTCGATCCGATCGATGCGCCGCCCCCACGCGTCGTACCGGATGAGCCTCGGCGGATCGGCCTCGGCGCGCTCGGCCAGCGCGAGCCACTCGCCGGCGGCGCGTTCGCCTAACGCTGTGAGCTCGGGCTCGATCGCGTGAAGCACGTGCGGCGGCGCGGCGCACGCGAGATACGACCGCAGCAGCCCGTCGTCCAGGTACTGATTGGGCAACGCCGGCGGCGATTGGTGGAACTCGCTCATAGCAACGCCACGCTTCCGACGATCAACAACGCCACCGCCCAGATGAGATCGAAGTTCACCCAGCTCGTGCGCAGTACGGCCAGCCCTACCTTTTTATAAACGATCCACGAGACGAGCGCCATGACGGCGAGCATCGCCGCGGTGTGAATGGCCACGGCGAGCGCGAGCGGCGCCGAGTCCGGGTGCGGCGTATCCGAGAGCGTGATCAGCGTGGGCGCGATCATCAGGCCGGCGCCGTGGGCGGTGGCCATGAGGAACGACCACCACACGAGGTCGAGCATGCTCACCTGCATGCCGACCCACCGCGGATGCCGATAGTACGTGCGCAGCTTGTAGGCGCCGAAGGCAAGCAGCACGCAGGCCGACGCGATCTCGAGGTCGCGCGGCGATACCAGCGCGCCTAACGCAAGCACGGCGCCGGCCACGATGGCGACCGACGCCGCGTGGCCGGCGGCGATCGGGATCAGCGCCAGCGCGATCGCGCGCTCGCTCCGCCGCTGCAAGCCGAGCGAGAGCGCGAACAGCCAGCCCATGCCGGGATTGAGGCCGTGGTAGGCGCCGAACGCCGCCACCGCGAGCCACGATCCGGCATGGTCATGAGGGAAAGCAGAATGTATCAGTGGACGCGTCCCCGCCCTCGAGCCGCACCTGGTGCGGCCGCGTGTCGCCCGACTCCAGGAAGAAGCGCGGATCGAGCGTCATCCCACCGTTAGGCGCAACATCGGCCTTCACCATCCACCCCGTGAGGCCGTCGGGATAGAACTGGTCGTCCCACGTGCTGTAGAGCGAATTCGTGAAGTAGACGCGCTTGCCGTCGCGACTCAACTCCACCATCTGCGGCCCGCCGTTGAGCGGGCCGCTCGCGGGATGCGCCGCGCGATTGACGATGCCGCCGATCTTCACCGAGCCCACCTGCTTCGGCGCGAACGGATCGCTCACATCGTATTGGCGCAGCTCGCCGGTGCCCCAACACGACACGTAGAGCAATCGATCGTCGAGCGACAGATCGATGTCGGTGATGAGCGGCGGCACGGCCTTGAACGGCTTGAGCGCCGGCGGCAAGACGCGTTCGTCGGCCGGCTCCGCCGGAATGTTGATCGTCTTCTTCGCCTTGAACGTGCCGTTGTCGCGATACCACGTCCAGATGGATCCCGAGAGGTCCTTGGT
>JANWIK010000120.1 GCA_025449955.1 Gemmatimonadaceae bacterium | reverse complement strand
GCGTGCGCCGGTGCGTGCGACCGCGATTTCACCTCGTGTGTCAGACGCGTGACGAGATCCTCTACCGGCATCACCTGCGGCTTCTGCTCCCTGCCTAACCGATGCTCGCGCAGCGCCACCGTGCCCGCCGCGGCTTCGCGCTTGCCGACGATCGCCATGTACGGCGTCTTGAGCCGCTCGGCTTCCGCGATGCGGTAGTTGAGCGTCTGCGCACGATCGTCGAGCATCGCACGCAGGCCGGCTTCCTTCGCCCGCGCCGTGACGGCGGCGGCGGCATCGCGCACTTCATCCGTGATCGGGATGACGCGCAAATGCTCGGGCGCGAGCCACAACGGGAACGCGCCGGCGTAGTGCTCGATGAGCCCGCCCACGAACCGCTCCATCGATCCGACCAGCACACGGTGCAACATCACCGGACGATGCGTCGTGTTGTCCGCGCCGATGTACTCGAGACCGAATCGCTCCGGCAAATTGAAGTCGAGCTGGACCGTTGGTCCCTGCCACTTCCGACCGATCGCATCGATCAACTTGTAGTCCAGCTTGGGTCCGTAGAACGCTCCTCCGCCGGCATCGATCATGTACGCTTGGCCGCGGCGCTCGAGTACACGCGCGAGCGTTTGCTCTGCGTTGGTCCACACCTCGGGCGCGCCGAGCGCGTTGTCGGGACGCGTCGAAAGCTCGATGGTGTACGGATAGCCGAACGTGCGCAGCATCTCATCCACGAGATCGAGCAAGCGTGCGATCTCCGTGTCGACCTGCTCGGGCGTGCAGAACACGTGCGCGTCGTCCTGCGTGAATCCGCGCACGCGCAGCATCCCGTGCAACACGCCGCTCCGCTCGTAGCGATACACGGTGCCGAATTCGGCGAAGCGCAACGGCAGATCGCGATACGACCGCTGATGCGCCTGATAGATGCAGATGTGCCCCGGGCAATTCATCGGCTTGGGACGATACGCGGCGCCTTCCACGTCCATCGCGCCGAACATGTTCTCGCGGAAATTCACGATGTGTCCCGAGATCTCGAACAACTTCTCGCTCACGATGTGCGGCGTGTACACGAGATCGTAGCCGTGCCGCAAGATGAGCTCGCGCTCGAACGTCTCGATCTCGTTGCGCACGATCGCGCCGCGCGGATGCCACAAGATGAGGCCCGGCCCAACGCGCTGGTCCACCGAGTAGAGATCGAGCTCCTTGCCTAACGTGCGATGGTCGCGGCGCTTCGCTTCCTCCAACCGATGGAGGTACGCCTCCATGTCGTCCTTGGAGAACCACGCCGTACCATAGATGCGCTGCAGCTGCTGGCGGTGCTCGTCGCCACGCCAGTACGCCGCCGCTGTGTGCATCAGCTTGATGTGCTTCACGCGCGATGTGTCGGGCACGTGCGGGCCGCGGCACAGGTCGACGAACGGCCCGTCCGTGTACACGGAGATGACTTCGTCGTCGGCGAGCTCGGCCAGGCGCTCCAGCTTGAGCGGATCGTCGACAAAACGGCGCTCCGCGTCGGCGCGATTCACTTCTTCGCGCACGAACGGGAACTTCTCCTGCGCCACCTTCCGCATCTCGTCCTCGAACGTCGCGAGATCGTCCGGCGTGAACGGCTCGTCCACCTCGAAGTCGTAGTAGAACCCGTCCTCGATGGCCGGACCGAATCCGATTTTGGCGCGAGGGCGTAGCCGGCGCACGGCCGTGGCCAACATGTGCGCCGCCGAGTGGCGGAGCACGGCCAGTGACGCCGCGTCTTTTTCCGTGAGCACGCGGAATTGGCCGCTCCGCCTGAGCGGTGTCACCAGGTCCTGCACGGAGCCATCGACCTCCACGGCCACGGCCGCGCGCAACAGCCCCGCGCCGATGGACGCGACGACGTCGCGCGGCAACGTTCCTGCAGGAACGCTCCGTGTGGAGCCATCCGGAAGGGTGAGCGTAAGCTCGTGGTCGCTGCTCGAAGGCGGCGCTATGGGCGAACGATCGATCATCTGTCGGAATTCGGGAGGGAGCGCCGGCGACGAGTCGCGGCGGGAAGCGGGCCAAGCCTCTTGCGCTCACGCTTCCGGTGCTTCACGCTAAGTTATCGTTGCGAGTCACCCTCCGCCACAGGTCGGATTATGCCACGGTATCGCATTCGCTACGAGGAGCCGGAGTCCGGCGGAACGCTGACGAGTCTCGTCATCGGCGCCGTCGCGGGTTTTGCCGTCGGGATATTGGTCGCCCAAAAATCGGGCGGCATTGCCGGTATCACCGCACGCGTGAAGGATCGTTGGGCGGAGCTCGAGGAGAGCGCCGAGGACGACTTGGAACCCACGAACGCCGAGGCGTCGCACGAGAGTGATTTCGGCGAGGAATTGGAAGAGGACGAGCTGGAAGACGACGAAGCGCTCGAGGACGCCGGTCTCGACGAAGACGAAGTGCACGCGGCGCTCGAAGACGATGTGCTCGAAGCATTCCAGGCGGACTCCACCCTGCGCGAGCGCGCGATCGACATCAGCGCGGTGGGCGACGGATTGATCGAGCTCTCGGGCTGGGTCGACAGCGACGACGAGTCGCACCATGCGGCTGCTGTGGCGCGCCGGGTGGATGGCGTCGAGTCCGTGGTCAATCGCCTGGCCATCGGACAGGCCGACTCCGCCAGACACGCGAGCGACGAGCACCGCGAACACGGGGCGGCGCGGCGGCGCGCCGCTGATCTCGACACGACGCGCGACGAGCAAGAGTAGCGCGCACGTGGGCTGGCCCGTTGGTCCGGGCCAGCCCACGCGAATATCTTTCGAGGTCTATGCGCGCAGACCTCGCCCCCCAGTACGATCCCGCCCATCACGACGCCGCGTTGTACGCGCGGTGGAAAGCCGCCGGCGTATTCACCGCGCACGCGGACCGCACCACGCGACTCGGCGGTGACCGCGTTCCGTTCGTGATCGTGATTCCGCCGCCCAACGTGACGGCGGTGCTGCACATGGGACACGGTCTCAATGACACGGTGCAGGATGTGATCGTGCGATGGCGTCGCATGGCGGGCGACGAAGCGTTGTGGGTGCCGGGCACGGACCACGCAGGCATCGCGACGCAGAACGTGATCGAGCGACAGCTCGCGCAAGAAGGCCGGACGCGGTTCGACCTCGGACGCGATGCGTTCGTCGAGCGCACGAAGCGCTTCGTGGCCGAGACGGGCGGCGTGATTCTCGAGCAGCTCGAGGCGATCGGCGCGTCGTGCGATTGGACGCGCACCGCGTACACGTTTTCGCCGGAGCTTTCGCGCGCCGTGCGCGAAGCGTTCGTGCGGCTCTACGACGCCGGCCTGATCTACAAGGGACACCGCGTGATCCACTGGTGTCCGCGATGCCTCACATCGTTGAGCGACGAGGAAGCCGAGTTCGAGGACGAGATGGGCGAGCTGTATCAGATCGCCTATCCGGTGGCCGGCTCGCCCGAGCGGCGTCTCGTGGTGGCGACCACGCGCCCCGAAACAATGTTAGGCGACGTGGCGGTGGCCGTGCATCCGGACGACGAGCGCTATCGCGATCTCGTTGGGCGGCGGGTGGTGCTGCCCATCGTGGGCATCGAGATCCCGGTGATCGCGGATCCCTACGCCGATCCGGCGTTCGGCACGGGCGTGGTGAAGATCACGCCGGCGCACGACGCCAACGATTTCGACGTGGGCGCGCGGCACGGCTTGGCGATGCCGGTGGTGATCGACGAGTTAGGCGCAATGCGCGACGGCGCGGACGCGGCGGGTCGCGTGCCCGAGTCGTTGCGCGGCGTCGACCGCTTCGAGGCGCGCGCGCGCGTGGTCGAGATGCTGCGCGCGGCCGGTCAGCTCGTGAAGGTGGAGCCGCACCAGCATGCGGTGCGCCACTGCTACCGCTGCGCCACGGTGGTCGAGCCGCGTCTCTCCGACCAGTGGTTCGTGCGCATGGCGCCGCTCGCCAAGCCGGCGCTCGAGGCGCTCCGTGCCGGACGGCTGCGCGTGCTGCCCGAGCGATGGGAAGCGGTGTACGTGAACTGGATGGAGAACATCCGCGACTGGAACATCTCCCGCCAGCTCTGGTGGGGCCATCGCATTCCCGTGTGGTATTGCGACGGATGCGGCGGCTTGGCCCTCGTGAGCCGCGACGAGGTGACGGCGTGTCCGACGTGCCGCGGCCCGGTGCGCCAGGACGAGGACGTGCTGGACACCTGGTTCTCGTCGTGGCTCTGGCCGCTCTCGACGCTCGGTTGGCCTAACGAGGGGGCCCGGGATCTGGCGGCGTTCTATCCCACGGACGTGCTGGTGACCGCGCCCGAGATCCTGTTCTTCTGGGTGGCGCGGATGGTGATGGCCGGCCACTTCTTCACGGGCCGCTCGCCGTTCCACACGGTGTACCTGCACGGCACCGTGCGCGACATGCAGCACGTGAAGATGTCCAAGTCGTTAGGCAACGGCATCGATCCGCTGGACGTGGTGGCGCTCTACGGCGCCGACGCCCTGCGCTATACCGTCATCGCCGGCCTTGGGTTGGGCACGGACGTGATGCTCGACCCGACGAACCTCGAGGCCTCGTTCGCGCCCGGCCGCAACTTCGTCACCAAGCTGTGGAACATCGGCCGGTTCATTCTGCAGAATCTGGGCGACGCGCCGGCGCCGGCGCTGGCCGGCATCGATCCGGCGCGCCTCACGCGCGCCGATGCGTGGATTCTCGCGCGCCTCGACGCCGCGATCGCCGAGTGCGACGCCGCGTTAGGCCCGGCGCGCCCCGAGTCGTCGCCCGAAGGCAAGTGGCTGCCGGCCGAGCTCTACGCCGGCCTGCGCCTGAGCGAGCTGGTGGAATCGGCGCGCCGCTTCGCGTGGAACGAGCTCGCCGACTGGTACGTGGAGAGCACCAAGCCCCGGTTAGGCGGAGCCGACGGCGACGTGGCGCGCGCGGTGCTCGTGCACGCCTTCGACGCCGCGCTCCGGCTGCTCCACCCCGTGGTGCCGTTCATCACCGAGACGCTGTGGCAGGCGATCGCCCCGCGCGCCGCCGACGAATTCCTCGCCCGCGCCGCGTGGCCCGCGCAGCGCGCGGCCGACGCGCGGCCGGCGCGCGAGTTCGAGCTGGTGCGCGAAGCGGTGGGCGCCATCCGGCAGATCCGCGCCGAGTACAACATCGCACCCGGTGCGCGCGTCGGCGCGC
>JANWIK010000119.1 GCA_025449955.1 Gemmatimonadaceae bacterium | reverse complement strand
CCCAAGGCGTACGAGCTGTTGCGCGACGAGGAGCGGCGGCTCGAGCGGTTAGGCGAGCTCGTGCGCGCGCCGGCCGAGGGCGTGGTGAAGCGCGTCGAAGCGCTGCTCGAGGAGCGCCGGGCGCTGCAGAAGCGGCTGGACGAGGCGATGCGCGGCGGCGGCAGCCAGCTGCAACAGCTCCTGGCGGGCGCCGAGCGTGCCAACGGCACGCGGATCGTGTCGGCGGTGGTGGAGGCCGGGGACGTGAAGGCGCTGCAAGCGTTAGGCGACGCGTTGCGCGAGCAGTTGGGCAGCGGCGTCGGCGTCCTGGGCTCGTCGTTCAGCGACGGCAAGAACACGCTGCTCGCCGTGGTGACCGACGACCTGCGGGATCGCGGCGTGCGCGCCGATCACCTGATCAAGACCATCGCGGCGGCGGGCGGCGGGCGCGGGGGCGGGAAACCGCACATGGCGCAGGCGGGCATGCCCGACGCCGAGCACGTGCGGGAGGCCATCGCCGGGGCGGCGGCGATCGTGCGCTCCGCGTTAGGCAGCGCGGCATGACGGTGCGCGGCATGACGGTGCGCGACTGGCTGGACACGCGGCGGCCGGCGCCGCCGGCCGCGCTGGACGCCGAGATACGGCGCGCGCTGGGTCCTGCGTTAGGCGGCGACGTGTCCACCGTGCGCGAGGCCTCGCTCGCGGCGGCCGAGTCGCTGCTGGCCGATGCGTTGGCGGCGGGGTGCCGCGAGCGCGCGCAGGCCATCGGGTTGTTGGCCGCCGACGCGCTCGTGACCTACGCCTTCGAGGCGGCGGCCGACGAGCCGGCGTCGTTAGGCGAACGCGCCGCGCTGGCCGTGAGGCGCCTGGCCCGCCTGGCCGCGTCCTCGCCCGCCGGAGGACCGGCGTGACCCTGCTCGGCCGGTTGACGGACACGTGCGGCTTGGCGGTGCTCGTCGATCCGGCGCGCACCACGGAACGCGACGCGCACGAGCTGGGCGCGCGCGCCGCCGGCGAGGGCGTGGCCGTGCTTCTCATCGGCACCAGCTTCGGCCAGGGCGCCGACGCATCGGCCACGGTACGCGCGTTGCGCACCGCCGCGCCGGACGTTCCGTTAGTCCTGTTCCCGGCGTCGGCGGGCGACCTGGTGCCCGGCGTGGACGGCGTGCTCATGCTCTCCCTCGTCTCGGGGCGCAACGCCCAATACCTGATCGAGGAGCACGTGCGCGCGGTGCCGTTCTTCGATCGTCATCCGGAAGTGGAATCGATCGCCACGGCCTATTGTCTCGTCGACGGCGGGTGCGTGACCGCTGTCGAGGCGACGAGCCAGACGCGCCCGCTGCCGGCCGACAAGCCGGAGTTCATTCACGCGCACGTGAGCGCGGCGGCGCGACTCGGCATGCGCGCCACGTACCTCGACGCCGGGAGCGGCGCGCGGCGCGCGGTGGGCGCGTCGCTCGTGCAAGCGGCGCGCGCCGTGTCGCCGGGCCCGCTCTTCGTGGGCGGCGGCATCCGGACGACCGACCAGGTGCGCATGGCGCGTGACGCCGGCGCGGACTTCGTGGTGGTCGGGACGCTGCTCGAGCAGAGCGGAACGCGCGCCGTGAGCGCTCTCGTCGACGCGGCGCACTCGTGATCGACATTCACACGCACCTGCTCCCGGGTGTGGACGACGGCTCGCCATCGATTCAGACTTCGCTTCCCGTGCTGGACCGGTTCGGTCGTGACGGGGTGGATGTGTTGGTGTGCACGCCGCACCTGATGGCATCCGATGCGACGCGCGCGCCGATCGAGAAGTACGCGGCGATTCTCGCGCGGCTGTCGGCGCGGGCGCCCACCAAGCCGGAGTTGGTGCAGGGGTGGGAGATCATGCTCGATACACCGGGCATCGATCTGCGGGCGGCGGGATTGCACCTGGGCGGGTCCGACGCTGCGTTGGTCGAATTCCCGCGCATGAACGTGCCGCCGGGGGCGTCGCACGAATTGCTGCGCATCCGGATGAGCGGCGTGATCCCGGTGTTGGCGCATCCGGAGCGGTACTACGGCGCGACGATCGAGCAGGTGTACGAATGGCGCGACGTGGGCGCGGTGATCCAGCTCGATGCGATCATGTTGTTCGGGACGTCGTCCGGCTGCCGCCTGGCGCGGCAGATGCTCGAGGAGGGACTCGTGGACTGCATCGCCAGCGACAATCACGGCGACACGCGGTCGCTCGCGTCGGCGCGCGACTGGCTCACTGAGTTAGGCGCAGCGGAGCAGGCGCGGCTGCTCACGCACGGCAATGCCCAACGGCTGCTGGCGGGCGAGCCGATGATCCCCGTGTCTCCCATCCCGCACGCCGAGCCGGGCATGCTGGGGCGGCTGCGGCAGATGTTCTTCGGGCGCAAATGAGCCGCGACTCCGGATCGGCGCCGGTCGCGCTCACCGCGGCGTTGCGCGACCTGGCCGCGGCGGCGACGCGCACCGCGGACGCGCTCGAGGCCGACATCGCGCGCGCGGCGTCGATGATCGGCGACACCGTGCGCGCGGGCGGCACGCTGTTCTTCTGCGGCAACGGCGGCAGCGCGGCCGACGCGCAGCACGTGGCCGCCGAATACGTGGTGCGGTACCAGCGGGCGCGCCGGGCGTGCGCGGCCGTGGCGCTCACCACCGACACGTCCATTCTCACCGCGACCGGCAACGACATGGGCTTCGAGCAAGCGTTCGCGCGGCAAGTGGAAGCGCTGGCCCGCCCCGGCGACTTGCTGGTGATCCACTCGACGAGCGGCCGTTCGCCTAACGTACTGGCGGCGGCGCGCGCGGCCCGCGCCAAGGGCGTGGCGGTGCTGGCGTTCACGGCCGGCGACGGCGGCCCGCTGCGCGCGCTCGCCGATCACGCGGTGGTGGTGCCGGTGGCGCGCACCGATCGCGCGCAGGAGCTCCACCTCTGCATCGAGCACGCGATCTGCGAGCTCGTGGAGCGCGACCTGTGATCTCGCTGCGAGGGCGTCGTGCGTTAGTCACGGGCGGTTCGCGCGGGATCGGCGCCGCCGTCGCCATGCTTCTCGCCGAGTGCGGCGCCGACGTGGGGATCGGATATCGGAGTCGCGAGGCCGAGGCTGCCGATGTCGTCAAACAGATGGCCGGCCGCGGCGTGCGTGCATTCTCGGTAGCCGCCGACATTTCGACGAGCGCCGGGGCGGAGTCGTTGTTCGATCGTGCCGCGCGGGAGTTCGGCGGCCTCGACATCTTCGTTGGCAACGCTGGAATCTGGCCGGTGGACGAGGCAGCGCTGAGCGCGATGGACGACGCGCGATGGACGCGGACCATGGAGCAGAATCTGCTCTCGATGTTCTACACCACGCGGATGGCGGCGCGACGGGTGTCCGACGGTGGGCGCATCGTGTTGGTGTCGAGCACCGCCGGCCAGCGGGGCGAGGCATATCACGCCGACTATGCGGCGTCCAAAGGCGCGATGATCTCGTTCGTGAAATCGCTGGCCGTGGAGCTGGCGTCGCGCGACGTCACCGTGAACAGCGTCGCGCCGGGATGGGTGGACACCGAGATGTGCGCCGAGCCGTTCGCCGGCGGCGGTCGCGAGCGCATCGCATCGGCCATTCCGCTCGGCCGCGTGGCGTCGGCGCGCGACATCGCCGGGCCGATCGTGTTCCTGTGCTCGGACCTCGCCCGGCACGTGACCGGCGAGATCCTGAACGTGAACGGCGGGAGCGTGCTGTGCGGGTGAGCGTCCCGTTAGGCACTGGCGGCGCGCCATGATCGCCATCCTGTTCACCGGGGGCACCATCTCGATGCGCCACGACCCGGCGGCGCAGGGCGCGGTGCCGGCGTTGTCGGGTCGCGAGATTCTCGCCGCCACGCGCGGTATCGAAGACGTCGCCGACGTCGAGATCGAGGAGTGGGGCGCGTTCCCGGGTCCGCACATGACGATCGAGCGGATGTGGGCGCTCAGGAATCGCATTCGCACGCACCTGTGCCGGCCCGAGCTGCAGGGCGTCGTGGTGACGCACGGGACCGATTCGTTGGAAGAGAGCGCGTATTTCGCGGCGCGCTCGCTCGCGCCCGACAAGCCGGTCGTGTTCACCGGCGCCATGCGCACGGCGAGCGACCTGGGATGGGACGGGCCGTCGAATCTGCTCGACGCGGTGCGCGTCGCGGCGAGCGACGGCGCGGCCGGGTACGGCGCGATGGTCGCGATGTCGGGCCGCGTGTTCACCGGACTCGACGTGACCAAGGCGCACACGCACCTTCTGGATGCATTCGAGAGTCCCGGGTTAGGCCCGGTGGCGGTGGTCGACGATGGCGAGGTGATCTTCCGGCGGGCGCTCGTGCCATCGATGGCGCCGCTCGATCCGGCCGAGCCGGCGACGCCCGTCGATCTCGTGTACGCGGCGGCGGGCACCGATGCGCGGCTGTTGGACGCGTCGCGCCGCGATGCGCGCGGCATGGTGGTGGCGGCGATGGGGCGCGGCAACGTGCCGCCGGCGATGGTGCCGGGCATCGAGCGGTGGGTGGCCGACGACAAGCCCGTGGTGGTGGCGTCGCGCGCCCAACGCGGGCGTGTCGGCACCACGTACGGGTACGCCGGCGCCGCGCGGCGTCTCGTCCAGGCGGGCGCGATCCTGGCGCCCGGGCGGCGGCCGCAGCAGGCGCGCATCGATCTCATGCTTGCGTTAGGACTGGGCATGGGGACGGCGGACGTGCGCGCGCTGTTCGAGAGTTAGGCGCTCGTGACCGGCGCGCGCGCGGCGGGACACGACCGGGTACGGCTAGCGCCGCCCGACACGGTGGTCGAGATCGCCCGCGTGCTCACCGAGGCCGGCTTCGAGACCTGGTGCGTGGGCGGCGCCGTGCGCGACGCATTGTTAGGCGAAGCGCACCTGGACTGGGACCTCGCCACCGCCGCCACGCCGGCCGACGTGCGGCGGCTCTTCCGGCGCACGGTGCCGGTCGGGATCGAGTTCGGCACGGTGGGCGTGCTCGACCCGGGCAACGCGATGCACGAGGTGACGACCTTCCGCCGCGACGTGAAGACCGATGGCCGACACGCCGAAGTGGAGTTCGGCGTGTCGCTCGACGACGACCTCGCGCGGCGCGACTTCACGATCAATGCGATCGCGTACAATCCGTTAGGCGGCGAGCTGCGCGACCCGTTCGGCGGACAGCGCGACCTCGAGGCGCGCGTGGTGCGCGCGGTGGGCGATCCGGAGGCCCGCATGCGTGAAGACCGCCTGCGGGCGCTGCGCGCGATTCGGTTCGCCGCTCGGTTCGGCTTCGAGATCGAGTCGGCCACGTGGCGCGCCGTGGCCGACTCGGCGCCGTTCACCACCCGGCTGTCCCGCGAGCGCGTGAAGCAGGAGATCGAGAAAACGATGCAGCAGGTACGTTACGCGGGGCGCGCCATCGCGCTGTGGCGCGAGAGCGGCGTGCTCGCGGCGCTGATCCCGACGCTCGCCAATGTAACCGATGTAACATTGCGGTCGCTGGACCTGTTGCCGCCGCCCGCGGCGCACCGGAAGCCGGACCGCGAGGTGCAGCGCCTCGTGGCCCTGATGGCCGACCTCGGTGGCCGCGACGCGGAACGCGCGCTGCACGACCTGCGTTTCCCGAACAAGACGGTCTCGTGGGTGGGGTCGGTGTTGCGGGGATGGGCCGTCATCGGCGATGATGTGCGTCGCGCGCTCGGCGAGCTGGGTGGCCCGACAGATGCCGCGTTGCGGCGGTGGGCGGGCGCGACCGGCCGGACGCGTGCGCGAGCGGTGTGGCGCTTGGGGGCCGTGCGCTTTGGCGCCGAGCGCCAGTTGGGACAGCCGGCGCCGCCGGCGAGCGCGGTCGCGTCGGCGTACCGGCGCGAGATGCGGATCGCATTTCGCGATCCGGTGGAAATCGGCGATCTGGCGGTGGACGGTGTCGACCTGCTCGCGGCGGGCATAGCGCCGGGTCCGGGGATGAAGGCGGTGCTCGAGCACTTGTTGGACTACGTGCTCGAGAATCCGACGCGCAACACGCGCGACGCGTTGTTGGCGCGCGCGGCCATCGTCGGCAGCCGTTAGGCAACTCACGAGGCGAGCATGTTCTTTCGCGGCCGGCAACCCGATCAATCCGTGTGGAAGCGGTTCCGTACCGCGGCCGACGGCTTCTCGTTCTCGCACGACGACGACTACTATACCGCGCACCTCGTGGCGAACGCCGAGCGCGTCGTGGACCTGTTCATCGCGCTCATGGAGCATCTGCCCCCCGCCGTCGACCTGGCGATGGCCGACGTGCGCTCGGGCCGCTCGTGGAAGGGCGAAGCACTCGCGCTTCCCGACGTGCGCGAGGCGATCTCGCGCATCAAGACGTTGCTCGCCACGAACGGCGGCACCGAGATTTCCGTGTACACGAGCGAGGATCAGCTCACGGTGAATCAGGTGCTCGAATTGTTCGTGTACGCGCGCACCGACCAGTGGTTGTACATCCTGAAGGGGAAGGGGCTCGAGGAGCGACGCCTCGTGCGCACGCGGAGTTGGCGCGGCGTGCAGCGCGAGTACGCGGAAGCGCCGGAGCTGGTGGCGGCGCTCGCCGAGATGGCCGAATCGCTCCGCCTAACGCCCACGTGAGCACGACGCCCTGGGCGTACGCGATCGCGGCGGCGGCGGCCAACGTGGTGGGCGCCGCCGCCGTCACGTGGCGGTCGCGGTGGAGCGTGGCCGCGCTCGAGGCGCTGGTCGCGTTGTCGGCGGGATTCATGATCGCCGTGTCGCTGCTCGACATTTTTCCCGAAGCGATCTCGCGGAGCGGCGACCTGGGTGCGTTGGCGGCGCTCATGGGCTATCTGCTCGTGCACTTCACGCAGCACACGTTGGCGCCGCATTTCCATTTCGGCGAAGAGACGCACGAGGTGACCGAGTCGGTCGGCGTGTCGGCGCTCGTGGGTTTGTTGCTGCATACGTTCGTCGACGGCGTGGCGATTGCGTCGGCGTTCATGGTGAGCCATACGTTGGGCACGCTCGTGTTTCTCGCGATCGTGTTGCACAAGTTGCCGGAGGGTCTGGCCATCTCGAGTCTCTTTCTGGCCGCCGGAGCAGGTCGGCGGCGTGCATTGTACGCGGGCGTGTCGCTCGGGATCGCGACACTTGCCGGTTTCTTCGTGACCGGGCGCGTCGCGTCGCTGGCGATGTACGGCCTCGGCCTGTCGGCGGGCGTGACGCTCTACGTCGGTGCGTCGAACCTGGTGCCCGAGTTCCAGGGCAAGCACGGTTGGCGGTTGCAGCTCGCGTTCTTCGTGGGGTGCGGACTCTTTTTCGCGGCGCGATCCGCCATGCGGTCGTGAGCGTGCCGGCACGCGGCGGACGCTCGGCGCGCGGACGCGAGCCGTCGCTGTTCGCGGCGCCGGAGAGCGCGCAGCCGTTGGCCACGCGCATGCGGCCGCGGTCGTTGGACGACGTCGTTGGGCAGGAGCAGTTGTTGGGCCCGGGCACCGCGCTGCGCGCGGCCGTCGAGAAGGGCACCGTGGGCTCGATGATCTTCTGGGGCCCGCCCGGTTCCGGAAAGACGACGCTCGCGCTCCTGCTCGCCCGCTACACGGATCGCGTGTTCGTTCCGTTCTCGGCCGTCACCGACGGCGTGCCGCGCGTGCGCGAGATCGTCGCCGAGGCCGAAGACCGGCTGGCCACGATGGGCCGCGGCACGATCCTGTTCGTCGACGAAATTCATCGCCTGAACACCGCGCAGCAGGACGCGTTTCTGCCGCACGTGGAGCGCGGCACGATCACGCTCGTGGGTGCGACCACGGAGAACCCGTCGTTCGAGATCAACGGCGCGTTGTTGTCGCGGTCGCGCGTGTTCGTGCTCAAGCCGCTCGACGCGGCGGCAATCGACACGCTCGTTAGGCGCGCAGCCGCGGATCGCGAGCACGGCCTCGGCGCGCAGGAGCTCGTGCTCGACGACGATGCGGCGCATCTCATCGCCGAGGAAGCCGACGGCGATGCGCGCCGCGCGCTCACCGCGCTCGAGGCGGCGGGGGCGCACGTCGGCGCGCGAGGCCGCATCACGGTCGCGATCGCGCGCGAAGCGATGCAGCTCCGATTCGCGCGACACGACAAGGCCGGGGAAGAACATTTCAATCTGCTCTCGGCGTACCACAAGTCGCTGCGCGGGAGCGATCCGCAGGGCGCGCTCTACTGGATGGCGCGGATGCTCGAGGGCGGCGAAGATCCCATGACCATTTTCCGGCGTGCGATCGCGATGGCCGCCGAGGATGTCGGGCTCGCCGATCCGAACGCACTCCAGCTGGCCGTGGCGGCGCGCGACGCCTACCACATGCTGGGCGCGCCCGAGGGTTATCTTCCGTTAGCCGAGATGACCATCTATCTGGCGACGGCGCCCAAATCCAACAGCGCGAAAGCGGCGTTGGGCGCGGCAATGGATGCGGCGCGCGACACACCGGCCGAGCCGGTTCCGATGCACATCCGGAACGCGCCCACGTCGCTCATGAAGGAACTCGGCTACGGCAAAGGGTACCAGTACGCGCACGACGCGCCCGAGGCATACATTCCGCAGGAGTATCTTCCGGACGTGCTGCGCGACACGGTGTTGTACGAGCCGGGCAAGTTCGGCTTCGAGAAAGAGATCGCCAAACGACTGGCGTGGTGGGCCGAGCTCAAGCGCAAAGAGCAGCAGGACGAGTAACGACGTACCGCAACGGAGACATCTATCTCGAAAGAGCCCATCTCACTCGCTCCGCCGGTCGAACGCGCGCTGTTGGTCGGCGCGCCGCCCAAGCGATCCGGAGCCAAGCATCACCTGGCCGAGCATCTGGCCGAGCTCGCCGAACTAACGGACACCGCCGGCGCCGTGGTCGTCGGCGAAGTGACGCAGTTTCTCGAGCGCCCCAATCCGGGCACGTATCTCGGCAAAGGGAAGTTGGGCGAGCTGGGGGAGGCGATCGCCCGCGACGGCGCCACGCTGCTCATTTTCGACGACGAGCTCACGCCCGCGCAGGCGCGCAACATCGAGGAGATCACCGGCCGCCGCGTGATGGACCGCGCCGAGTTGATTCTCGACATCTTCGCCACCCGCGCGCGGACGAGCGAGGCGCGGATGCAAGTGGAGCTGGCGCAACTTGAGTACATGCTGCCCCGCCTAACGCGCATGTGGACGCACCTCGAGAAGTTCCGCGGCGGCATCGGGATGCGGGGCCCGGGTGAAACACAGTTGGAAACCGACCGCCGCTTGATCGCCAACCGCATCCGCGTGCTGCGCGACCGGCTGGCCGACGTGCAGAAGTCGCGCGTCGTGCAACGGCACGGACGCCGAGGCGCGTTCCGCGCGGCGTTGGTCGGCTACACCAACGTCGGCAAGTCATCCATTTTGCGAGCGTTGTCGGCGGATCAGGGCATTTTCGTCGAGAACCGCCTGTTCGCGACGCTCGACCCGCTCACGCGCGCGGTGGACCTGGGCGATGGGCGGCAGGTGTTGTTGAGCGACACGGTCGGGTTCATCCGCAAGCTGCCGCACCATCTCGTCGCATCGTTCCGCGCGACGCTCGAGGAAGTGAGCGAGGCCGATCTCCTCCTGCACGTCGTGGACGCCAGCCATCCGACGTGGGAGGACCAACGCCAGGTGGTGGACACGGTGCTCGACGAGTTAGGCGTGGAGAACCGGCCGGTGCTCTACGTGTTCAACAAGATCGACCGGTTATCGCCGCCCGACCTGGCCGCGCTCCAGGACCGCGTGACTCGGCTCATGCCTAACGCAGTGCTGGTGTCGGCCACGGCCGACGACGGGCTCGAGCCGCTGCGCCGCGCGCTCCTCGCGGCGGAGCGCAAGGAGCGGCCGTTGAGCCAGGTGCGCTTGCCGCTCTCCGATGGCAAGCTGTTGGCCGAGCTGCACCGCAACGGCGAAGTGATCGAGCAGCGCGCCGAGGGCGACGAGTGGGTCGTGACGGCGCGCGTGGACGCCGCGACCGCGGGACGCCTCGCGCGGTTGGGCGCGGTCGTCTCGGCGGCCTGAGTCAGCCCACCGGCGTCGGCCGCTGGACGGTCGGACGGCGCGGGTCCACCCACGGATCGGGTTCCGGCGCGTCGGGCTCGACGGGCGCGGCGACGGGTGCTTGCGTTAGGCGCTGCTCCCACACGGCCCGCAACAGCGCGATCGCGCCCTCGGGACACTTCTCCACGCAGATGCCGCACCGCGTGCACAAGTCGGGATCCAGGTGCAGTTGCTTCGGCGACCCGGGCTGCATCTGAAACGCCCCTTCCGGGCACGCCGTCACACAACGTCCGCACGACGTGCAGTGCTCATCGACCACCGGGACCACCGTGCAGTCGAAGCAGCGCGACGCCTCGCGGCGAATGTCCGCGTCGGGTCGTGCGGCCGCGGCGGAGAAGGGATCCGCGGACGGCGGCGCATGCCCTGACGTGTCGAGCGGCGGTGTCGAGAGCGCGGACACGGCGCGCGACTCGTCCCAATCGTCCGCTTCCACCCACGCCGACGCGATCGTGAGCCGCACCGGCCGTCCGGTGAGCGCGCCGTGAATGCTCCATGCGGCCCGTTTGCCTTCCGCGGTGGCGTGCGCCACCGACCGGTGACCGAAGGCGCACGCACCGCCGGCCCACACGCCGAGCATCGACGTTTCGAGCGTGACCGGGTCGACCACGATGAGACCGTCGCCGTCGAGCGCGATCTCGGGTGCGAAGCGTTGGGCATCGGGGGCGCGCGCGGCCGCCGTCACGATCGTGTCGCACGCCAGCACTTTGGCCGACCGATCCGTTGGGCGGACGATCTCGATGCCGCTCAACATGCCGCTCTCGTCGGCCAGCCACCGGCCGGCGGTCCACCCGCCGTGCACCACGATGCCTTCGCCCACGGCCGCGGCGATGAAGCTCGGCGGCACATCCGAATCCTCGATCGGGCGCTCGAGCACCAGCTGCACGCGCGGCAGCGCCCGGTCGTCGCGCGCCGCGCGCCTGACGATGGTGCGCGCCGCATCGAGCGCGAGGTCTCCGTCGCCGGCGACGACGATCGTCCCGTCGAGCGGCGCGTCCGTGCCTAACACAGCGATCGCGTCCACCACCTGCGGATGGTCCGGTTGGGCGGCGAACATGGCGTGTCGCGGATGCGATGCGCCGAGCGCCAGGAACACGGCGTCGAATTCACCGGCGAGCAGCGCGCGCACGTCGGCGCTGTTCTGGATGCGATAGCGCGATTGGAATTCGAGGCCGCCCATCGCCAGGATCGCGGCGCATTCTGCGCGCGCGCTGGCAACGGGGAAGCGAAACGCCGGAAGCGCCGCGGTGAGGAGGCCGCCGGGTTCGTCGGCGGCATCGAACACCATGCAGCGGTGGCCGAGCAGCACGAGGTCGTGCGCGCACGCGAGCCCGGCGGCGCCGGCGCCGATCACCGCCACGCGCGTGTCGCCGCGCGGGGCGCGCATCGCGCTCTCCGGCGTCAGCCCAACGAGACCGGCCACGGACCGCGCGTCGTGCGGACTGGTGCACGGTCCATCCGGGACGGCGAGTCGCGGCGGCTCCCATCCGGCCGCGTGTGCCTCGAGCGTGGCGATGCCCACCGGGCCGCCGAAGTGGCGTCGCCGGCAGGAGCGCTCGCACGGCGCGTGGCAGCCGTGACCACACGTGCTGGCGAACGGATTCACCGCGCGCACAGTGTGCCAGGCGGCAGTCCGGTCGCCGTGTGCGAGCGCCGCGGTCAGCGCGGGCACATCGACGCCGAGTGGACACCCGCTGCCGTGTGCGCAGGGCGTGAGGGCGCCCAGCGAGGCCGGCGCGAGGGGAAGGGGGTAGCTTTTCGCTTGAACGGTCACTGTGCTGCGGTTATGTTCGAGCGATCAGCCCAACACGGCATGTCAGGTGTGCCTGCTCGGGCTAGGGCCGCGGTCGCAACGAAAGGACTGTCAGGCCACCCCCCGGGTTACCGCGTCGGCGACCCCTGCGTCCGAGGGGAGACGGAGACACGCAGAGAGACGCAGATGCCCGCGCCGCGCGGAGATGCGATCGGCGCGGCGCGCGACATCCGGAACCGTTCCGAGCCCACAACCAACGATCAGGTCATGAGCACTTTCGACGCGTTGTCGGACAAGATTGGCCAGCGCCGGGTGACGTGCGGCGTCGTCGGACTCGGCTACGTCGGCCTGCCGCTGGCGATCGAGATGGGCCACGCCGGGTTGCGCGTGATAGGGTTCGAGAAATCGAGCCGCGTCGTGGAGCTGGTGAACGGCGGCGGAAGCCACATCAAGGATGTGGGGGCCAAGGACGTCGCCGCGCTCCGGAAGAGCGGCAAGCTGGAGGCGACGCTGGACATGTCGCGGCTGGCCGACTGCGATGTGATCTCGATCTGCGTGCCCACTCCGTTAGGCAAGACGAAAGATCCCGACATGTCGTTCGTCGTCGCCGCCACGGATTCGGTGGCCGAGACGCTGCGGCCGGGGCAGCTGATCGTGCTCGAGTCGACCACGTATCCGGGCACGACGCGCGAAGTGCTGCTGCCGACGTTCGAGAAGCGCGATCTCCAGGTGGGCGAGGACTTCTTCCTCTGCTTCTCGCCGGAGCGCGTCGACCCGGGCAATCCCAAGTGGCACACCAAGAACACGCCCAAGGTGCTGGGCGGCATCACCGAGCGCTGCACAAAGTTAGGCGAGCAGATCTACGAGTTGTTCATCGACGAGGTCGTGCCGGTGAGCTCTCCCGAGGCGGCCGAGCTCACGAAGCTGCTCGAGAACACGTTCCGCATGATCAACATCGGCCTGGTGAACGAAATGGCCGTGATCTGCGACAAGTTGGGCGTGAGCGTGTGGGAAGTGATCGACGCCGCCGCGACCAAGCCGTTCGGCTTCATGAAGTTCTCGCCCGGCCCGGGGCTGGGCGGCCACTGCATCCCGCTCGACCCGCACTATCTCGCGTGGAAGATGCGCACGCTGCACTACAAAACGCGCATGATCGAGCTGGCGGGCGAGATCAACACCGAGATGCCGGCGTTCTGGGTGGGGAAAGTGTCCGACGCGCTCAACGACGTCGGCAAGGCGATGCGCGGCGCGCGCATTCTGGTGTTAGGCGTAGCCTACAAGAAGGACATCGACGACCTGCGCGAGTCGCCGGCCCTCGACATCCTCGACCTCCTGAGCAAGAAGGGCGCTGAGGCGCTCTATCACGATCCGTTCGTCACCGAGATCGTGGATGACGGCCATACGCCGGAGGGCGCGGTGGGCCACTCGGTGCCGCTCACCGACGATGCGATTCGCGGCGCGGACGCCGTCATGATCGTGACCGACCACACGGCAATCGACTACGATCGCGTGAAGCGTCTGGCCGCGATCGTGATCGATTCGCGCAACGCGCTCGCGCGTGCCGCCGCGCCGCATCATCGGGAGCCGGCGACGGCAACCACCTGACGGACGAGCGTCCCATGAGCAGCGAGCCGTCTGCACGGCGCTTCCGCATCGCGGTGGTGGGATGCGGGCGCATCAGCGAGCGGCACTTCGACGCCATCTCGCGCCTTCCCTCGCTGCAGCTGGTGGCGGTGTGCGATGACATCGCGGAGCGGGCGCGGCAGGCGGGCGAGAAGATGAGCGTTCCGTTCTTCACCAACTATCCGCAGCTGCTCGACGAGATGAGGTGCGACGTGGTCGCGATCTGCACGCCGAGCGGTCTCCATCCCAAGCATGGCATACTGGCGGCCGAGAAGGGCGCGCACGTGATCTGCGAGAAGCCGATGGCGACGCGTCTCGAGGAAGCCGATGCGTTAGTCCACGCGTGCGATGAAGCCGGCGTGTATCTCTTCGTCGTGAAGCAGAATCGTCTCAATCCCGCGATTCAGCTGCTCAAGCGGTCGATCGACCTGGGACGATTCGGGCGGATCTACCTCGCGAACACCACGGTGCGCTGGCAGCGCCCGCAGTCGTACTACGACATGGCGCCGTGGCGCGGCACATGGGAGTTCGACGGCGGCGCGTTCATGAACCAGGCGAGCCACTACGTGGACATGATCCAGTGGCTCGTTGGGCCGGTGGAGTCGGTGTCGGCGAAGACGGCAACGTTGGGCCGCCGCATCGAGAGCGAGGACACGGGCGTGGCGCTGCTGCGCTTCCGGAACGGTGCGTTAGGCACGATCGAAGTGACGATGCTCGCGCATCCGCGGAACCTCGAGGGCTCGGTCACGATCCTCGGCGAGAAGGGCAGTGTGAAGGTGGGCGGCACCGCGCTCAACCGCATCGAAACGTGGGAGTTCGCCGAGTATCACGACATCGATGGCGAAGCCGAGCAGTTGCGCGGCGCGCCGAACCCGATGTCGGTGTATGGCTCGGGGCACAAGCCGTACTACGACAACGTGGTGCGCGTGCTGCGCGGCGAGGCAGCGCCCGAGACGGATGGCCGCGAGGGCCGCAAGTCGCTCGAGTTGATTCTCGGCATCTACGAGTCGGCGCGCGCGGAGCGCGAGATCGCGCTGCCGTTGCGCGCGTTTCCGCCGGAGACCGAGTCGGGAGGCGGGAGCCGCCGCGGGTGAGCGAAATGCGCGAAGTGCCGGCGGCCGGCGGGACCGCTCTGGTCCACGAATCCAGCTACGTCGACGAAGGCGCATCGCTCGGCCGCGGCACGCGGGTCTGGCATTTTTGCCACGTGATGGCCGGCGCGGTGATCGGGGAGGCATGCAGCCTCGGGCAGAACGTGGTAGTAATGCCGCGCGTCACGTTAGGCAGGAACGTCAAGGTCCAGAACAACGTGAGCCTCTACGAGGGCGTGCAGTGCGAGGATGATGTGTTCCTCGGGCCTTCCATGGTGTTCACCAACGTGCTCAATCCGCGCAGCCACGTGTCGCGCAAGCACGAGTATCGCGAGACGCTGGTGAAGCGCGGCGCGTCGATCGGCGCCAACGCGACCATCGTGTGCGGCCACGACGTGGGCGAGTATGCGTTCGTCGGCGCGGGCGCGGTCGTGACGCGCGAGGTGCCGGCGTACGCGCTGGTCACCGGCGTGCCGGCGCGCGTGGCAGGTTGGATGTGCGAGTGCGGCGAACGCCTGGACCTGCCGGCGCATCCCGGTGCCGGCGCGAAGGCGACCTGTGCGGCGTGCGGCAAGCGGTATGTGGGCGGCCCCGACGGCGTGCGGCGCGCGGACTGACCGTTGAAACGGCCGGACGCGCCGCCCGTTAGGCGAGCGCCGGTTAGTGGATGGGCAGCAGCTCGGCGACCAGGTTCACGGGTTGCTTGATGCCGCACGCCGTGGCCGCCACCACGACATCATCCTTCTCCCACGGCTCGAACCCCGAGTGGACGACCGTCACGTTGTACGTGCCGGGCCGATTCAGCGCCGCGCCCAACGACTGAATGCTGCCTACGCCGAACTGAACCGGTCGCAGCGAATCGATGTAGTCGCCGTCGCGGACGGCGCCTTTGGTGCTGTCGTTGGGCGGTGGGCCCGCTGCCGCTACGACCTGCACAATGATGGCCGGGCGCAGCGCTTCCGGCGAACAGCCGCCAGAGGTAGCCGAGTCGCTGCTGCACGCCACGATCGCCACGAGTGCGGCCAATCCACAGATTCCGACGACGGACGATCGCATCGCGCCTCGTGGTGCGGGTCTGACGTTCAACATGCGCCGGGGCGAGCCGAAGTTCAAGGTCGCGGCCGATCCCTCATCGTTAGGCAGTCGGAAGACGGCCGAGGTGAGCTCCTCTGCAGTTGATCAAAAGGATAACAAAAGGGATGCAATGGATGGGGATGATCGTCTCGGTGCACGTCCAAAAGTCACTGGCGCACCCCCCCCGGACGGTTTCGCGCGTCTCCGATGCACTCACCGCCTCCATCGCAGCAATCCTCCCCATCCCTCGCATCCGTTTTGTTATCCTCTTGACCAACTACAGAGGAGCTCACCTCGCGTACGCCCAAGTCGCGGCGTGCTGCTCGCCCCGCCACGTAGCTCCCGTAGGCCGTCCACCACTGGGCGCTTGACACGCGGCATCGCCCCGCGCCAACGTTCGCGGTAGAGCGCTCTGGGGCGCCTCCTGTCCGCGGCAAGGGAGCCCAGCTCCCACCCACGTTGGTTCGGCTCCATGCAGCGAACCTTCTTCCGAGCCTGTACTCAGCGGACTTCGGGCGCGCACCTGGAGGAAGGCTTCGATGGACAGGAAACTCACGCCCCAGAGCTCCCTCGAGACACTCAAGAGGGAAGCGAAGCGGTGGTTGGCTGCGCTTCGCGAGAACGATCTCGATGCCCGCGCGCGATTCGCGCGCTCCCACCCTTCGGCTCCGCCTAACGCAACGCTGCGCGACGTGCAGTTCGCGCTGGCCCGCGAGTACGGCTTCGCCGGATGGGCCGCTCTCAAAGCCGAGCTCGACTCTCGCGCTCGACGAACACCCGTGTCGCGCGACGCCGCGATCCAGTCGTTGCTCGACGCGGCGAATCACGGAGACGCGGGCCGCGTCCGCGACGTGCTCGATGCGCATCCCGACATCGTGAACGAGCGCGCCACGCTGGCGGGCCACACGGGCAAGCGCACGGCGCTGCACTTCGCGATGAACAACAGCAGCGACGCGGTGCTCGACGCACTGCTGGCGCACGGCGCCGATCCCAACATCCGCGACGACGGCGACAACGCGATGCCGCTGCATTTCGCGGCCGAGAAACGGAACCTCGGGATCGTGAAGCGGCTGCTCGAGCACGGCGCGGATCCGATCGGCGCCGGCGACTATCACGACCTCACGGTGATCGGTTGGGCGACGTGTTTTGGCGACCCGTCGAATCTATCTGTCGCCGAGTACCTGCTCGCGCACGGGGCGGAGCACACCGTGTTTTCAGCGGTCGCGATGGGCGCCACTGATGCGATCCGGCGCATCGTCGGCATCTCGTCGGGCGAGCGCGACCGCGTGATGGACAACGCCAATCGCCGCCGCCGGCCTCTCCACCTGGCCGTCGTGCACCGGCGCCCCGCAGCGTTAGGCGCACTACTCGACCTGGGCGCCGACCCCGAAGCCGAGGACGACGCCGGCCTGACGCCGTTGGACCAAGCCGCGCTGAGCGGAGCGGCGGACATGGCCCAACGACTCCTCGACGGCGGGGCGCGGCTGCGACTCCCCGCCGCGGCCGCGCTGAACCGGCCGCGAGACATCGAGCGCTTGCTCGCGCAGGAGCCGGACGCCCTGCGGCCCGGCGCGCGCTGGGGACGGCTCATCGT
>JANWIK010000118.1 GCA_025449955.1 Gemmatimonadaceae bacterium | reverse complement strand
CACGATTCACCGTGCCCGAGGATCGGATGAGCGACACCATTGGCGAATTGATTGCCCGCTTGGCGCGGACGAACGTCGAGTTGTGGCACGAGGAGGACAAGGCGCGCTCGAGTGACGACCACGCGGTCGCGTCGGCGAAGCGGGCGATCGACGCGCTCAATCAACGGCGCAACGATCTGATCGAGCGCATCGACGCCGAGGTGGTGCGCGTCGTGACCGAGGCGCGGGCGACGCGTGGCTGAAACGGTCGGGTCGCTGGCCGACAAGCTCGGCATCATGGAGCTCAAGATCTACCACATGCGGGAGCAGGCCGAGCGCGTCGATGCGACGGCCGCGTTTCGGGCGCAGTGCGCGGACCGGGTGCTCGTGCTCGAGCAGCAGCGGGACGACCTCGCGGCCGAGCTGTCGGCGCTGTTGGCGGGTCTGGCGAGCGGCGCCATCGTGCCGACGGTGTACCGGCAATTCAAGATGTATAACGATCCGGCCTATCGACCGCCTCCGCCCGGCGGCCCGCTCCGTTAGTCATTGGTCGTGCCTAACGGTTGACAGCAGGCGTCGCGTCGCGATACACGGCTGCCCACCGTTCGACCTTGCCCAGCACGTCGCCCGCGTGGATGCGTGCCATGCGTCCATAGCGGTGGGCGAGCGAAATGGGGGAGTCCTCGCCCGGATCGCCGTACGCGTCGACGAGGAGATCGTGGAACCGGCGATAGGGACCGACGCGCTTGGGGTTGTTGTAGCCCATGAGGCTCACCACGGGCCGGTCCAGCGCGACGGCCATGTGCATGGGGCCGGTGTCGAGCGAGATGACGAGCGCCGAGGCGTCGAGCTGCAGCACCAGATCCCGCAGCGGCACGCCTAACGTGGACCGCGGACGGTGGCGGGCGCGCGCCATGATCTCGCGCTCGGTGGCGCGCTCGCGGTCGCTGGCGCCGCCGGCGAGCACGGGCACGAGTCCCCAGCGATCCACGAGCGCGTCGCACACGGCGGCCCAGCGCTCGGCGGGCCACACCTTCTCGGGATGGCTGGCGCCGATGACCAGGGTGGCCAACGGTCCGCCTAACTGCGACACGAGGGCGCGCTGACGCTCGCGCTCGCCGGGCCACGGGCCCAGATCCCACGCCACCGGCTCCGCCGGCACGCCTAACGCAGTGAGAAACTCGAAATACTGGTCCTGGACGTGCTGCGGCACGTGCGGGGGAATGCGGCGCGTCGTCACCAACCAATTCAAGTCGCGTGCCCTCGCGCGGTCGAAGCCGAGCTTGATGGGCGCGGGCGCGAGCGCGGTGACCAGGCTCGCTTTGGCGTAAACCTGGAGGTCGATCACGAGATCCAGTGACTGCGCCGCCAACGCGCGCCGCGCCTCGAGAAAGGCGCCAAGTCCCCGGCGCCTGTCGAACACGATGATCTCGTCGACCGCCGGATGACCGCGCACGAGCGACGCCGGGCCGGGTTGCAACACCCACGCGATGTGGCACGACGGCTCGTGGCGTTTGAGCGCCGTGACGACCGGGAGGACGTGCACCGCATCGCCGATCGCGCTCATCATCACGATGCCGATGCGGCGCCCGCTCACCGCCCCGCCTCCCGGACGAATACCACTTCGCGCATCGCCTTTGGCGCGGCGCAGGTATCGAACAACGAATGGATCGCGGACACGGGTTGTCTGCCGATCGTGTCGCCGGAGAGCACGTAGACGTGCGTGAACAGGCGCGTGACGATGCGCATGTAGGATTCGCGCGTCGTGCCCGAGCGCAAAATGCCGTACGGCCAGAACTCCGAGACGACCGGGATGCCGCGCGCGATCGTGCCGTCGGCGCCCTCGAAGAACCGGCCTTCGTGGCCCTGGATGTCGAGCCAGATGAGCCGCACGTCAGGCGCATCGGGCCGCTCGGCGAGCACGTCATCCAAGCGGCGGACCGGGACGCGCACCGTGGCGCGGCGGTCCTCGTGCCAGGCGCCGGCGGCGGCGTTCACGCGGAGGCGGTTGTCGCCGGAGTTGTACTCGGACAGCTCGAGCTCCATCTCGCCGTCGCTCGAGGACAGCGCGATGGGCACGCGCGCGATGCGGTCCGTTAGGCCGTTGTGCGCCACGTTGCGCTCGAGCAGCCGGAGGTTGGCGGGCGCCGGCTCGAACGCGATGGCGCGATCGAACCACCCGTGGCGGAGGAGCGCGATGCAGATCATGCCGATGTTGGCGCCCACATCGAGCAGCGTGCCGCCGCGCGTGAGCCATCCGTCGCCCTCGAGCACCGCGAGCGCGTGCTCGATGTACCGCCGCTCGTAGGCGCGGTGCACGTACAAGTACTTGCCGATGAGCTTGTCGCGGCTGTCGAACGTCAGGCGTCCGTTCCAGGTGTCGACCGTGACGTCGCGCCTCGGACCGGCGTAGAGCGCCTGCCATCGCAGCTTGCCCACGAGCAGGCCGGGGTGTGCGACGTATTGCGTTAGGCGCATGCCGCGTCAGACGGGCGCGACCGGCGGCGATTCGGGCGCCGCGGCCTCGGCGCCGCTGCGCGCGGCCAAATGGTGCGCCGTGGCGGCGAGCCAGCCCATGTCGGTCTCGGCGAGATCGAGGGCGCCGGCGCGCCGCCACTTGCGCGCCGAGCGCGAGAGACGGGCGATGTTGCGCTCGGTGACGCGCGCGGCACGCGGTTGGTCGAACCAGATGCGGTCGACGTCGATCACGTAAGCGACCACCTGCCCGGTCGCGCTCCGCTGGATGAGGATGTTCTTGACGTTGAGATCCGGGTGGCGGGCGCCGGCGACCGTCAGGTCCGCCAAGAGTCGGGCGACGGCGGCCAGCACCGCCCGGCGTTGGTCATCGGACATGGGCTCGGCGAGCACGGCGGGCAGGTCCGCCGCGCCGGCGATCTCGCGCGTCACGACATCGGCCCGGCGGAAGGGGCCGGCGGGATACGTGGCGAACGCCACCACCTCGGGCGTGGGCACGCCGGCTGCCGTTAGGCGAACGGCGGTCTGGAGCTCGCGCGGCGCGCGCGTGGGCGGCGCGAACCGGTCGCCGGTGATCGCCGCCAGGAGGCCGCCGTGCCGCGAGCGCCGCACCACGACGCGCGCCGCGGCGCTGGGCAGAGAGACCGCGTACGCCACGGCCCGGCCCGCGAGCGCGCGCGCCCGCGGGTCGCGCGACGCATACGCGTAGAACGAGCCAGTGCCTAACGCAACCTCGAGGGGCCCGCGCAGGGCTTCCAATCCTACCGCCTGCGCGTCGCCGGCGGAGAGCGCCACGTAGCCGTTAGGCAGCCCGCTCACGGAACCACGCTGTACACGGGGATGGGCTGGCTCTTGCCGCGGAGCTCCATCGTGCCGCGCTCGGCCATCGGCGGCGGCGCCGAAAGCGCGGCCCGCATCTCACCCGTGAGCAGGATCTCGCCGCCTTCCGCGGCCGCGCACAACCGGCTCGCGGTATTCACGGCGTCGCCGATGACCGTGTACTCGAGGCGGCGCTCGGAGCCGATGTAGCCCGCAAAGCTCTCGCCGTAGTTGAGTCCGATGCCGATCTGCAGCGCCGGCCGGCCCTGCGTGCGCCACTTGGCGTTGAGTGTGTCGAGCTCCTTCAGCATCTCCAGCGCCGCCGCCATCGCGCTCCCCGCATCGTCGGTGCTGCCGATCGGTGCGCCCCACTGCGCCATGATCGCGTCGCCGATGAACTTGTCGAGGGTGCCGGCGCGACGAAACACCACCTCGACCATGACGGTGAAATATTCGCTGAGGAGACGCGCCACGTCGTCCGGCCGCATTTCCTCGGACAGCGCGGTGAAGCCGCGGATATCGCTGAACAGCACCGCCACCGTGCGCTTCTCGCCGCCTAACCGAACCGCGTCGGGCGACCCGGCGATGCGCGCCGCCAGGTTCGGCGCGAAGAATCGCTCGAAGTTGCTCCGCACCAGCGTCTCGCGCCGGATGCGCTCGGCGAACGCGCTGTTCTCGAGCGCCACGGCGGCGATGTTCGAGAACGCGACGAGAAAGTCGAGGTCGTCGTCGTCGAAGCGCTGCGTGGTGGTCAGGTTGTCGACGTAGAGCACACCGTGCACGCGATCCTCGCTGCCGATGAGCGGCGCGCACATTGCCGACCGCACGCTCTGCATCAGAATCGATTGGCCGCCGAAGCGCTCGTCTTGCGGCGCGTTGTCGGACAACACCGCGACCTTCTCGTCGACCACCTTGCGGGCAATCGACTGCGGAATCGCGCGGCCGGCGTTCTCGCCGCGGCGGTCGCGCGAGATGCGCGGCATGCGCGCGCCGTCGCCGTCGAGCAGCTCGATGGCCACGCGGTCCACATCGAGAATCTGGAACACGACGCCCGCGATCGTATCGAGCAGCGCATCGACATCGGTGGCGCGCGACAACTGCTTCGACACCTCGAGCAGCAGCGCGAGCTTCTTGGCGGTGACCGCGTGCTCGTCGGTCATCACCGCTTGCGCTTTGACCTCGGACAGGTTGGCGGACTGCAGCACGCGCGACAGGCCGCCGGCCTGGCTGAACGGACGTTCGCGCAGAATCGTCGAGCTGCGCATGTTGGCCGCCGTCGGCTCGTCGCTCACCAGCTCGGAGCCGAGTGTGGCCAACGGGCGGGTGACCGACGCGACGCGGAAGGGCACCTTGCCGAACGCGATCGTGTCGCCCGGACTAACGCTGGCTTCGGTCACGCGGGCACCGTTCACGAACGTGCCGTTGCTCGAGCCCAGGTCACGCACGCGGATCACGATGCCGTCGCACGTCAGCTCGGCGTGGCGGCGCGAGATGGTAGGATCGAAGACGGGGAGGTCGCTGGCCGAGGCGCGTCCGACGACGAGCGTCGCTCCGTCATGCAGCTCGAAGGTCTGGTCGCCGGCGGTGCTCGTCAGGCGGAAAGGCATGAGACGGAATATGACACGCGCCCAGGGCCGCGGCGACTGTCCCGCACGGTCGAGGACCAACACACTTTGCGGGAATGCGGCGGACGTCGTAGTATCTGCACGCCCGCCTGCCCGCACACGTGATACACGCCGCGGTCGCGCGGCCAGTTGTTTGCCACCCAGCTGCGATTTCCACCTGAGGACGAGACCGACGATGCCGACGACCCTCGTGTCGTACGACGATTGGATCAAACATACCGAGTCATTGGGCGCACGCCGGAGCGATGAGCTGCGCGCGCTGGATGGTGCGATTCGCGCCTATCAGACGGACACGAGCGCGGCGGCGCTCACGCGCGTCAAGACCGCGCTCGCGGCGTGGAAGAAGACGCAGGGGGCGGGCGACGCATGGAAGAAATCGCGTCGCAACAAGGATGGCTACGTCGAGCTGCTCACGACGCAGGTGGAGAAGGGCGGCGACACCGACAGCGCATGGGGTACTTCGCCTAACTTCATGCACGAGAACCTGATCAACGCGCGTTTGGGCGTGATTTATCTGTTCTCGCATCTCACCGTGTCGCCGCGAATCTTCAACGTGCTGCTCGAGGGCGGGTTGTCGATCGCCGGCGGCGCGCTGTCGTACGCGGGCGCCGCGGGCGGGCTCAACAATGCGACCGCGAACGCGGTGTCGAACTATTCGGGCCTGGTGATGGTGCCGGGCAACGAGATCATCGACGCAGGCTGGAGTGCGACGAAGCCGTTCATTCTCAAGCCCGACGCCAAGACCCAGCTGCTGACGTTCATGGAGAAGGTGAAGCGCTGGTTCGAGGATGTGGCGAAGGGACTGCTCGAATCGCTCAAGGAGAAGTGGAAGTGCGAGTTGCCGGCGTCGCTCGTCAAGGCCGCGGTGAACGCGGCGGTGAGCGTGACACAATCGACCCTGGCGGCGGGTCTGTTGTCGGGCGGCCTCGATCTCGGGAAGGGCGCGTTAGTCTCGGTGGACGCGGCGATCACCAAGTTCAAGGCGTGGAAGTCCTCGCGCGACGTGGAGTTTGCGTCCGGCCATCCGACGTCGGTGGTGGACACGATTCATCGCGCGATGACGGCGAGCATCGGCGAAGGATTGTGGACGATGATGAAAGGCGCGGCGAACATGGGGCTCGCGGCCGCGAGCGCCGGTGCGGGGTTGATCGCGGGCGTCATCATCGCCGGGGCCGAGATGCTGGCCAAGTTGTTCTGGCGTCTCTACGAGACGTCGCAGATGCGCACCTTCTTCGCCGAGGCGGCGGAGCACTGGCGCAACAAGGACGGCGGCAACGCGCTGCACAAGCAGCCGTTCGCGTTCGCGCGGTGGTATCGCAAGCACACGTTGTTGGCGCCCGCGCTGGCCATCATCACGCTCAACAGCGGTATCTGCGGCGACAAGATGGTCTACTTGTCGATGTTCAAGGATGATCAGAGCCAGATCTCGAGCGCCGAGTTCCAGTCGGGCGCGCAGCACTTGGACGCGCTCAAGGTGTGGGGGGTGAAGTATCTCGCGGAGACCGGATTTTCATTCGGCGCGAACGACGCGATGGCGGGCAAGTTCCTGCAATTTGCGAAGGGCGGCGGGAACGGCGTGATCGAGGCGCACCAGGCGAACCTGACGGGCGGTGCATGGGTATGGGACAAGGTGCTGTCGGTGGCGAAGGCCTAACGCTACACCGGGAGGCCGTATGGGTTATTCGTCAGGCAGGTGTCGGCGGGCGGTGGCGGCGGCGTGTGCCGCGGCATCAGTGTGGGTCGCTCCGGGTATCGTCGCCGCCCAGTCGGCGCCGGCCGCGGACCGGGCGGCCGTGGACACGCTCAATGCGAAGGAAGCGAAGGCCTGCCGGGAGATGGACAACGCCGCGTCGGCATCGCTGTGGGCCGAGGACGGCGTGGACCTGATCCAAGGGCTCCAGCCGATGGTGGGGAAGGCCGTGATCGCGGCGTGGCTCAACGGCCTAACGCCAGGGCTCAAGGGCGCGAAGATGGTCTACTGCACCATCGAGTGGAAGCAGGTCACCGTCGCGGGCGACTGGGCGTACGAGTGGGGCGTGAACCGGCAGCGGATCGAGTTCCCGTCGCCGCAGCAACCGTTCGAGACCGAGGGGAAGATCACCCTGGTGCTCAAGCGTCAGCCTAACGGGGAATGGAAGATCGAGCTCGAGTCGTGGAACAGCAGTCCCAAGGCGTCGGGCTGAGTCAGCGCTCCGCCGCGCGCACGCGGCCGATGGCGGTGAGCAGTGCGCGCGCCTTGTTTTCGGTCTCGTCCCATTCGCGCGCCGCCACCGAATCGGCCACGATGCCCGCGCCCGCCTGCACGCTCGCCTGGCCGTCGGCGATGACGCACGTGCGGATGGTGATCGCCAGGTCCATGCGGTGGTCGCCGGCGGCGATGTAGCCCACCGCGCCCGCGTACGGGCCGCGGCGCTCGGGCTCGAGCTCATCGATGATCTGCATCGCGCGTACCTTCGGCGCGCCCGTCATCGTGCCGGCGGGGAACGTCGCGCGAAATACATCGATGGCCGATGCATCGCCGGGGAGCGTGCCTTCCACCTGACTCACGATGTGGAGCACGTGGCTGTACTTCTCGACCACCATCAGGTCCGTCACGCGCACGGACCCGTATGCGGCGATGCGTCCCACGTCGTTGCGGCCCAGGTCGACGAGCATCACGTGCTCGGCGCGCTCCTTTTCGTCGGCGAGGAGCTCGGCGCTCAAACGGGCATCGTCCTCGGGCGTCGCGCCGCGGGGGCGCGTGCCGGCGATCGGCCTAACGGTGACCGTGCCGTCGGCCACGCGCACGAGCAGCTCGGGCGAGCTGCCCACGAGCTGCATCCCATCCAGCTCGAGGTGGTACATGTAAGGCGACGGGTTGAGCGCCCGCAGCGCGCGATAGAGCGACAGCGGCTCGAAGTCCAGCGGCACCGTGATGCGCCGCGCGAGCAGCGCCTGAAAGCAATCGCCGGCGAAGATGTACTCGCGAATGCGTTCGACGTCCTGCTCGAATCGCTCGCGCGAATATGACGACATGCCCTGCGCCGGCGGCGCGCACGCGTCGAGCGCCAAGGGCGGCAGATGGCCCGGCCCCTGGAGGCGCGCGATCACCTCATCGATCTCGCGCTCGGACTCGGCGTGGAGGCGCCGCAAGGTCGCCGCGTCGACGCCAGGCGCCACCGGCACGCCGACCACCACGCGCGCCTGCGCGCGCAGGTTGTCGATGATGACCAACGCGCGCGTGAACACGAACAGCGCATCCGGCACGTCGAGCGAGCGCGGCGGTGCGTTAGGCAGGCGCTCGAGGAGCCGGACGACGTCGTAGCTGAAGAAGCCCACGGCGCCGCTCCAGAACGCGCCCAACTCGGGCACGTGAGCCGGCTCGAATTCGGTGAGGCGCGCGCGGAGATCGCCCAACGGATCGCCGGGACGGTGCGCGCCATGCCATCCCGCGGCGGACGTCCACTCGTCCACCACGCCCTCGCGAAGACGCCACGCGGCGCGCGGCTCGGTGCCGAGGAACGTGTAGCGCGCCCATGTCTCGCTGCCCGCCGGCGCGGACTCCAACAGGAACGCGAACGGCCCGCGCTTGAGCTTCGCGAACGCCGAGACCGGCGTGTCCGCGTCGAGCAGACAGTCGCGCCACACCGGAATAAGGCCGCCGCGCTCGGCGAGCGCCACGAATCGGTCGACGCTCATCATCGCGTCGCTTGCCGCTCGCTACAGAGCCCGCGACATTTCTCGATCATGCTTCGGTTCTCCGCGGCGCATGCCGCCGCGCTGTGTGTCCTAGTTGGTTTCGCGACCGCACAACCCGCCGGCGCGCAGGCATGGGATGACCCGCGCACGATGGCGCTCGTGGAGCGCGCCACCCAAGGCCGCGCCGAGCAGCTCGCGGACAGTACGCTGGTGGACTACCGCGCCACCGCCCACGGCTATCTCACCTTTCTCGTCCAATTCGGCCAGGGCTTTCCCGATCCGCCGTCGGTCGTGAAGTCGGACGAGTTGGCGCTCCAAGTCTACTGGCGCGCGCCCAATCTCAGCAAGCAGATCATCCAAGGCCGTCGCGACACGCTGCTCTTGCCCACCGACATTCGATACCACCAGGACCATCTCGGCATCGTCCAGAACAATTTTCCGAATTTCATTCGCTTAGGCGAGGGCGATGAGGTGCGGGACGTGCCGCATCCGCTGTCGGCCGACGGGCTGCACGAGTACGACTTCGCGATTCGCGACTCGCTCGCGATCCGGCTTGCCGGGCAGAACCGTTTCGTGTACGAGGTGGCGGTCCGGCCGCGCGATGAGAACGCGGCGCGCATCGTGGGTGCGATCTACATCGACACGACGAGCGCACAGGTCGTGCGCATGGCATTCGCGTTCACGCGACCGGCGTATCTCGACAAGGATCTCGAGGACATCTCGATCGTGCTCGAGAACGCGCTCGTCGAGGATCGGTTCTGGCTGCCGTACCGTCAGGAGATCGAAATCCGGCGCACGGGCACGTGGTTGCAGTTTCCGGCGCGCGGCATCATCCGCGGACGATGGGACATCTGCTGTTATCAGATCAACACGCATCTGTCGCCGTCGCTTTTTCTCGGGCCCGAGATCGTGCAGGCGCCGCCGCGCGTTACCGGGTCGTACAAGTGGACCGGCCACATTCTCGATTCGCTGCCCGCCGACGTGCGCGCGGCGACCGAGGCCGACGTCGCTCGAGTGCAGGCCGAGGCGCGCGATCTGGTGCGGACGGAGGCATTGTCGCGTGCGGCCGGCGTGCAGCCGGCGGCACGGCGCGTGTCGGATTTCGCGCGCGTGGACCGCGTCGAGGGCCTCGCGTTAGGCGCGGGCGCCGCGGCGCGGGTGGGCGGCGGCGTGAGCGTCTCGGCGGCGGGCCGGTGGGGGTTCGACGACCACCAGGCGAAGGGCCGCGGCGCGGTGGAGCTGGACGGCGCGGACGGGCGCTCCGTCCAGGTATTCGCGATGCGCGACTATCGCGATGCCGGCGACGTGGCCGAAGCGTCGTCGATCGTGAACAGCATCGCGGCGCAGGAGTTCGGCACCGATCGCACCGATCCGTACGACGTGCGGGGCGTCGGCGCCGGCGCCACGTTAGGCACCTGGGCCGGCGTCGATTGGTCGCTCACGGCGGCGCACGAGGAGCAGGGGCGCCTCACCGTACACGCGACGCCGTGGCACGGGGCGTACGGAGCGACGCTGCCGGCATGGTCGCTCACCGAAGAGCGGCTCGGGCTGGACGTGTCCCGCGCGCTTCCGGCCACGGCGTTGGGCGATGTGCGCGTGCACGCGCAGGTTCGGGGCGGCTGGTACGCCGGCCGCGACACGACGCTCGCCGAGCGCCATCCGGATTTCGAGCGGGCGTTCGTGGAGATACACGCCCAACGGAAGGTCGGCGCCGATGCGCTGCTGCTGGCCGCGACGGCGGCGGGCGTGCGCGCGTCGTCGGGTATCCCGGCGCAGGAGTACGTGTTCCTGGGCGGTCCGGTGAGCGGACCGGGATACGACTACCACCGGTTCGCGTCGCAGCTCGGCGCGACCGGACACGCCGAATGGAGGCTCGGCATCCCCTTCTTTGGTATGTCGCTGGGTGCCTTTGGACGTGCGCCTGCCTCGGCGACGCTGGCTCCATACGTGCACACCGTGTACGTGGCGCGCAGCGCGCCGTTCGCGACGCCGGCGAACGGGTGGTATCCGTCGGCCGGCGTGGGGCTGCTGGTGTTGTTCGATCTCGCGCGGTTCGATGTCGCGCGAGGCCTGCGCCGCGGCGCCGGCCGGTGGACGTTCTCGTTCGACGTAGCGCCGGCGCTCTGGCGCGTGCTCTGACCAAGGCCTAACGGATGCTCCACGAGAGTTTCCTGCAGCTCCTGCGGACCTACGGGTACGGCCTGTTGTTCCTCGTGGTGGCGCTCGAGAGCCTCGGCGTGCCGGTGCCGGGCGAAACGGCCCTCGTTGCCGCCGCCGCGCTCGCCGCACGCGGCCACATGAAGATCGCGCTCGTCGTCGCCGTCGCCGCCGCCGCGGCAATCATCGGCGATGCGAGCGGGTACTGGATCGGCCGGCGGGGTGGGATCGCCTTCGTTCGCCGCTTCGGGAAGTTCGTTCGCATGGACGATGCGAAGCTGGCGCACGTGCGGCGCTTCTTCGAGCGGCACGGGGCCAAGACCGTGTTCTTCGGCCGCTTCATCGCGCTCTTGCGCACGTGGGCGGCGCTGTTCGCGGGCATGGGCGAAATGCCTTACGGACAGTTCACGCTCTACAACGCGAGCGGCGGCATCGTGTGGGCCGCCGTCTTCGGGACCGTCGGCTATCTCTTCGGGCGAAATCTGGAGCGGCTACAGAATATTGTCGGCGACGCGAGTTGGGCACTTGCGGCAGTCATCGTCGCGGCGGGCGTTGCGCTGTGGATCTGGCGCCGGCGCCGCGAATCCAAGATGCCGAAGGAGCCCGACACCAAGTCGGATGCGTAATCGGTGTGTCGGAGTGAGCGAAGCAGCCGTGGTGGGTCAGTTCGAATCAATTTGGCGGTCCCGCCTGGATGGCTTCCTCGCTCAGTTTGTTAAGGATCACAGCGGATAACTACACGGATAACTACACGGATACCTACACGGATAACTGCGGATCGCTCGGGTGCATCGGCGCCGTCGTACTCGCGAGTCCTTTCTTTCTTGTCTTGTCAAACAAGAAAATCCCCTCGCCATTGTAGATGCGCTCGGCGCCGAGCAGCCGAGCGATCCGCAGTTATCCGTGCAGGTATCCGCTGTGATCCTTGACAAACTGAGCGAGGAAGCCATCCCACGAGGGCGGCGGCGTCACACCGCCCACGCAGGCGGCACACGCGGCACCGCCCTCTGCGTCGCGCCTAACTGGCGGCGGCGCTCCGCCGCGACCGGATGGCCATGACCAGCGACGGCACCACGTACAACGTGATCGGCGTCGACAATGCCAGGCCGCCGATGACCGCCAGCGCCAACGGCCGCTGCAGCTCGCTCCCGGGCCCCAGGGCTAACGCAAGGGGGAGCAGGCCGAACAGGGTGCAGAGCGTGGTCATGAGAATGGGCCGCAGCCGGACGCGGGCGGCGTCGCGCAGCGCCGCGTCCAGCGCCATGCCTTCGTGCGTCATGCGGTACCGCGTGAAGTCGAGCAGGATGATCCCGTTCTTCACGATGAGCCCGACGAGCAGGATCAAGCCCATGAACGACGACACGTTGAGCGGCGTGCCGGTGATCAGCAGCAGTACCACCGCGCCGACGAACGACACCGGCGCCGCCAAAACGATGATGAGCGGTTCGGTGAACGACTCGAACTGAATCACCATCACCGCGACCACGCTCACCCCCGCGAGGCCCAACACGAGGAGCAGCGCGCGGAACGCCTCCTGCTGATTCGCGTACTGACCGGCGATTTCCACGCGGATCCCCGCGGGTGCCGGATGCGCGGCGAGGACGGCCTTCACGTCCTTCATCACATCGCCCAGGGACCGGGTGCTCACGTCGGCCGTCATGTCGAGCATCTGCTGCTGGTTCTCGCGATCGAGCTCGGCGCGCGAATCGACGGCGCGCACCGATGCGAGGCTCGACAGCGGCACGATGGTGTGGCTGCTCGTGCCGGTCATGACCGGCAGCGAGCCTAACCGGAGCGGATCGTAGCGCACCGAATCCGGCGCACGCACGCGAACGGCGATCGGCCGGTCACCCGAGTGCACCGCGCCCGACTGCACGCCTAACAGTGACGCGCTCACGGCGCTGCCCACCTGCGCCGGCGTCAAGCCGACCCGCGCCGCTTCGGCGCCATCCACGCGCAGCAGCATCTCCGCCGCCGGCTCGCTCACACCATCGTACAGGTCCTCGACGCCATCCACCTTCGACAACGGCTCGGCGAGCGACTTCGCGTATGTCTCGAGCTGATCGAGCTGGGCGCCGAAGAGCTTGATCTCGACCGGGCGAGCCCCGCCCGCCAGGTCGTTGATGACGTCGGACAGGATCTGCACGAACTCGATGTGCAGCCGCGGCGCCGCCGCCTGCACCTTGGGCCGCACGTCGTTGATGACCTCATCCACGCTCCGGTCGCGCTCCGACAGCGGCACGAGCCGCGCGACGATGTCGCCGCTGTTCTGCTGTGTGGCGAACAGGCCTAACTCCGCGCCTAACCGGCGCGACGTGCCCGAGATCTCGGGCGTGCGCGCCAGAATGCCCTCCGCGATGCGCACCTGCCGGTCGCTCTCCGACAGCGCCGTGCCGCCGGGCGTGAAGTAATCGAGCACGAACGCGCCCTCGTCCATCTCCGGCAGGAATCCGGTTCCCGTGAACTGGTACGCCACCACCCCGCCCACCGCGAGCAACGCGGCCACCATCACCGTCCGGCGAGGGTGTCTGAGCGCCGCATCGAGCGAGCGCGAGTACGCGTTCGTGAGACCGTCCAGCGCGCGTCCGATCGACGCGCCCACGCCGGTACCGGCCTGCGCGGGACGTTCGGCATCCGCTTCGTGCGCCGAGATGAATTGCTCGCTGAGGAGCGGGATGATCGTGAGCGCGAGCAGCAACGACACCAGCACCGCGATCGAGAGCGTGATCGAGAGCGCGTGGAAGAACTGCCCCACCACGCCCTGTAGCAGGCCCAACGGCAGGAACACCACCACCGTGGTGACGGTCGACGACGTCACCGGCCATACGAGCTCCCGCACCGCTTCGCGAATGGCGGCGTGGCGGTCCGCGTTGAGCAGCACGTGGCGCGCGATGTTCTCGGTGATCACCACGGCGTCGTCGATCACCAAGCCGATCGCGATCGCCATCGCGCCTAGCGTCATCAGGTTGAACGTCTGGCCCACCAGACGCATCACGAACACGGTGATCATGAGCGTGAGCGGGATCGACGTCGCGCTGATTGCCGTGATGCGCGCGTGCCGCAGGAACACGAGCAGGATCAACACGGCGAGCAGCGCCCCGACGAGCATCGCATCGCGCACCGAACGGACGGCGTCGCGCACCAGGGACGCCTGGTCGTACACGGGCTTGAGCCGTACGCCCGGCGGCAGCGTCCGTTGTACCTGGGCCGCGATCGACGCCACGCTGTCGGCAATGAGGAGCGTATTGCCGCCGATTTGGCGCGTGATGTTGAGCAGCGCCGCGGGGCGGCCGTCGCCGGCGATCACGCTGACCTGATCTTCGGTGCCTAACATCACCGTCGCCAGGTCGCGCACCCGCAGTCCGTTGGACACGACGACGTTCGCGATGTCGTCCACGCTGCGCGCTTCGACATCGGTCACAATGAGGTATTGCCGATAGTCGCGCGCCACGCGCCCCACGGCCTGCGGCGTGATCGCCGAGTCAATGGACGTTGCCAAGTCGTCGTACGACAATCCCGCCGAGGCGAGCCGCTCCGGGTCGGCGACGACTTCGATCTCGCGCACGTCGCTGCCCTGCACATCCACGCGCCCAACGCCGGGAATGCGCGACAGTTGCGGCTTGATCTGATAGCGCGCGATGTCGTACAGCGTCGCCGGGTCGCCGCCTTCGAGATTGTACGACAGAATCGGGAACACCGACGGCGTGAGGCGCTCCACTTCCACCTGAATGCCGGACGGCAATTGCTGCTGCGCTTCGTTCACCCGCGCCTGCACCAGCTGCAGCGCGTAGATCATGTCGGTGTTCGGCGCGAACGTGACGTCGATCTGGCTCGACCCGCGGATGCTCTTGGAGTCGACGCGGCTCACGCCGGGCACGACGCTCACCGCTTCCTCCAGCGGCCGGGTAATGCCGAACACGATCTGCTGCGCGCCTAACGCAGAGCCCTGCGCGACGATGGTGATGCGCGGGAACGTCAGCTCCGGATAGATGGCCGACGGCAATTGCAGCGCCGCCCCGATGCCGGCGGCGCTGAGCAACGCCACGACGAGATAGATGAACCGTCGCTGCCGGACGAGATTGTCGAAGAGACTCACGGCTTGACCGGGATGATCTTCGCGCTGTCGGCGACACCGTACGCGCCGTACGTGACCACGCGCTCTCCGGCCGACACGCCTTTGAGAATCTCGGCGTCCGCTTCCGTGCGGGCGCCGACGTCCACGTCGCGGGCGTGCGCCACGCCCGACGAATCGACGACGTACACGCGATATCCCTCGCCCTCCGGCACCAGCGCCTGC
This sequence comes from Gemmatimonadaceae bacterium, assembly GCA_025449955.1. GTDB lineage: Bacteria > Gemmatimonadota > Gemmatimonadetes > Gemmatimonadales > Gemmatimonadaceae > JADGGM01. The sequence goes on along the minus strand of JANWIK010000118.1, from coordinate 18,003 downwards.
ACGGGCACCGAGACCGCATCGGCGTGCACCGCGACACCGATGCGGCCGAACACGGTCTCGCCGATCCGCAGCGCCCGCGCCGGATGGTCGAGCCGCGCGCGCACCCCCACGCTACGGGTGGCCGAGTCGAGCGTGACCGCGACCGACTGCACCGTGCCGTGGCCGAGCGCCTCGCCACCGGCGTTCGCGCCGGCGACGAGCGACACGCTGTCGCCCGGATGGACGCGCGCGGCGAGATCGGGCGAGAGGGAGAGCACGATGTCCAACGCGGCCGGGTCCGCCACCTCGACGATCGATTGCCCCGGATCCACCGATTGGCCTAACGCAGCGCCGAGGCGCGTCACGACGCCGGCGATCGGCGAGCGCAGCGTGGCGAGCGTTTGGTTGCGTTGGGCGGTGAGCAGCGTGCCCCGCGCTTGCGCCAGATCGGAGGACGCGGTCTCGGCATCCTTGCGCGGCGAGATGCCTTGGTCGGCGAGCCGCGTGGCGCGGTCGAAGGCCGCCTGAGCGGACGCGACCGCGGCCTGCGCGCTCGTGACGGCGGCATCGAACGGCGCATGGTCCAGCTCGACTAACGTTGCGCCCGCGCGGACCCGCTCGCCCACGGACACATCGATGCGGTCGACGCGCGCCGGCGCGGGAGCAGACAGCGCGGCGAGCGCCCACGGACGCGCTGCGACCGTGCCGATCGCATCGACGGTCTCGACGAATGGCTGCTTGGTGGCGAGCGCGGTGCGTGCGCCGACGACGGGCGGCGGACCCGCGCCGGTATCATCGGCGGCATCGGCGCCGTGGCCGCAGGACGCCCCGACACCCACGAGCGCACACAGGATCAGGAATCGTCGCATTACGGCACCTTGCTGGTTGCGGTCGCCAGACGGAGCGCCGCGTCGGCGACCTCGGCGGCGGCGACGTCGTCGACGAACTGGAGCAACATGCCGCGCGCGTTGCGCTGCGCCTCCAACACGTTAGGCAGCGCCGATGCGCCCTCGGAGTACGCGGCGAGCGACATGCGGGCTACCGTGTCCGCGGCCGCGAGGAGCCCCCGGTCGCGTTGGGCCCGCGCGACGGCGAGCATCCGCTCGTGCGTCGCGCGCAGACGCTCGGCGTCGCTCTCGCGCGTCGCCACCGCGAGTTGGGCGCGGGCCCGCTCGCGCGCCGCCGCCGCGACGGCGATCGTCCCGCCGTGACGGTCGAAGAGTGGCAGCGGCAGAGAAATCCCGAAGAGCGGTAGCGCGCCCGGCTCCTGGCCGGTCGGGTCGCCGCCTTCGATGCCGGCCTGGAACGATGGCGCGGCGAACACGTTGCGCCGTTCGAACGTGTATGAGCGGTCCGCGGCAGCGAGATCGGCCCGCGCCGCGGCGACGGCAAACGGCGCGCCGACGCTCGGGCTGTCGCCCGCGGGCGGGTCCGCTGCCGGAATATCGAGGCTGTCAGTGAGCGCGATGGCCGGCGTGTCGGCCATGATGCCCATCAAGCGTTGCAGGTCGAGCAGCGCCAGGACGGCGGTGAGCGAATCATCCTGCGCGGTGTTCTCCAACTGCCCGGCGTTGACCTCGGCCAGGTGCACATCCAGCTCGCTGGCGTCGCCCGCCTCGAGGCGGCGGCGCGCCATGTGCAACAGGCTATCGGCATCGAGCGCATCGCGCCTGCCTAACCGGGCGTGCTCTTCGAGCGCCAACACCCGCGCGTAGCTGGTTTCGGCCGCGAACGCGACCGAGGCGCGCGCCAACCCCAGGCGCAACGAGGCCGCTTGCTGGCCGGCCGTCGCCGCGCCGATGCGTGAACTGCGCACCCACGGGAAGTCGAGCGGGATGTCGAGAATCGAGTGGTGCCGCGGTATGTCTTTCGTGTACTGAAACGAGAACGTCGGATTGGGATAGGCGCGTGCGGTCGACACATCGGCCGCGGCGCTCGCGCTGTCGGCACCCGCGAGCGCGATGAGCGGTTGCGATGTCAATGCCGCAGCCACGACCTGCGCGCGCGTGTACCGTTGTTGGGCACCGGCGCACGGTGCGAGCAACACGACGGCTGCGAGAGCGGCGCCGGCCAGGAACGCGCGGGTGGACGGCGCATGCGGCGGAGCGATCGGTGGTGCCATTCGATGTGAAGTTAGGTGCCGTAGCTGTCAGCGCGATTACAGTCAGGGCGCGCGTGGAAAGCGAAGTGTCACAGTCGTTCCGGTGCCCGGCGTCGAGTCGAGCGAGACCGTCGCTCCGTGCGCCGTCGCGATCCAGCGCGCGATCGACAATCCCAGTCCCGCGCCAGGCGCGCTCTCGCGCGCATTTTCGGCGCGATAGAATCGGTCGAAGACGCGCGGAATTTGCGCAGCCGGAATGCCGATGCCCGTGTCCGCCACGACCACCGTCGATGACTCGTCGGTCGCGGAGACGTCCACGCGGACGCGTCCGCCGTGCGGCGTGAACTTGACCGCGTTGTCGAGCACCTGCATGAGCAGCTGGCGCACGAGCGCGCGATCGCCGATGATGGGGCTTTCCTCGAAGGCGCCGACATCGACCGTCACGCCGCGCTGTCGCGCGAGCACGTGCGCCGCTTCGGCCGCGTCGAGCGCGATGTCGTCGAGGAAGAGGCGGTCCTGCGCCACCGGCCACTCGCCGGCGTCGGCGTGCGCCAAAGTCAGCAGGTCGTTGACGATCGCGCCTAACCGTTGGGCTTCCTCTTCCACGTGCGCCAGCGTCTGGATGTAGGACGCCGGATCGCGTTCCCGCTGCAGGGCGACCTCGGCGCGCGTCCGCAGCACCGCGATCGGCGTCCTGAGCTCGTGCGCCGCGTCCGCCATGAACCGGCGCATCTGCGCCATCGTCTCCTCCACCGGCGCGGTGGACTTGCGCATCAACACCCATCCGCCTAACGCAACGAGCAGCAACGCCGCCAGCGCCGCGCCGCCGAAGGCGCCGATGAGCGACGCGTAGCGGTCCTCGAGCTCCACGCGGTCGGCGGCGGCGAGCGCGATGTAGCGCGTCCCGCTGGACGTGGTGAAGCTCGTGGCGTGGATGCGCAGCGTGTGTCCATGGCCGATGTGCGCGTTGAGCGTCACGTCGCCGCCGCCGACCGCGCGGGCCGCCGCGCGCGTCACCCATGCCGGCGCGGCGGGCGGCTTGAACGGTGTGCCGTCGGCCGAGAGCAGGAACAACTGCCGGTCGGGAATGTGCAGCTCGTCCACGGCGTCGACGACCTGCCCGCGCGCCTCGGCGGCTTCCATCTCGCGGATGTTGGCCGCGCGGATGAGCTGCTCGGTGCCGGCCTCGAGCGATGCGTCCAGCTGCGACGTGATCTGCGATCGGATGACGGTGAACAGGCCTCCGCCTAACAGCACGAGAATGAGGCCGAACGTCGCCGCGTACCAGGCCGTGAGGCCCAGCCGGATTCGTGTCAGCGGCTGCATCGATCGCGCCTCACAGCCCGAACCGGTACCCCGCGCCGCGCACGGTGTGGATCAGGCGCGGCGTGAAGCCCTCATCGATCTTGCGCCGCAGTCGTCGCACCAGAACTTCCAGCACGTTGGTGAACGGATCGTGATTGTCATCCCACACGTACGCGGTGATCGCGGCACGATCCACCACTTCTCCCTCGTGCTGCAGAAAAAACTCGAGCAGGGTGAACTCCTTGCCCGTGAGCACGACGTCGATGCCCGACCGTCGCACGCGATGCGCGCGCAGATCGACCTCGAGATTTTCGACCCGCCGCAGCGCCGGCTCGAGACGCGGTTGCCGGCGCGCCAGCGCATGGATCCGCGCGAGCAGCTCGCGAAAGGCGAACGGTTTCACGAGGTAGTCGTCGGCGCCGGCTTCCAGGCCGCGCACGCGATCGTCGACGGCGCTCCGCGCCGTGAGCATGAGAATCGGCGTCGCGATCTCGCCGGCACGCAGTTGGGCGCACAGGTCGAGCCCGCTGCCGCCCGGCAGCATGATGTCCAACACGATCACATCGTACGCGTGCGAGAATGCGGCGTGACTTCCCTCCGCGAACGTGTGCACGATCACGGCGTCGATGCGATGCTCGCCCAACCCGTCGCGCAGAATACGCGAGAGCTCGGGGTCATCTTCAACGATCAGAATTCGCATGGCATGTGTGGCACGCCCCAAACCTGTGGCTCGCGCGCCAAGATTGCCACCCGACATTTCCCTCCCCGTTCCCCATTCCCCAAGGCGTCGCCAGGCGCCGCTTCCCCGTAACGCATATCTTTCGCGCCATGATCGAGTCCCGTGTCGCAACCATCGACGTCTATCCACTGCGCCGCCGGTCCGACGCGTGGCAAACGCTCGTGCTCCAACGCGCCGCCAACACGCGGTGCACGGGCGCGTGGGAGACGGTGCACGGCCACATCGAGAACGGCGAGCGTCCGGAGGACGCCGCGATACGCGAGGTCGCCGAGGAAACGGGACTGGCGATTGCCCGACTCTACAACGTGACGGTGCAGCCGTTCTACCTGCACTCGATGCACGTCGTCACGCTCGCGGTCGCATTCGCGGGCATCGTGCACGACGGTCCGGTGCGTCTCTCGGATGAGCACGCGCGCGCCGAGTGGGTGTCGATCGACGAGGCGACGGCTCGCTACGCATGGCCGCGGTCCGCGGTGGCGTTGCGCGAAGCGGTGTACCTCCTGCGCTCGGGCGATGGCGGCTGCGTTGACGACGTGCTCCGAGTTCGCTGAGGGTGTCCGGTCCCGCTGGCTCCATGCCTAACGCTAGTCTGCCGGTGGCCGAACGACGCGCTCTCATCGTGCTCGTGCTCGTGTTCGTCGCGTTGTTGTTCGCCGAATTGCCGGGCTCCTGGCTCATCGAGCCCGATGAGGCGCGCTACGCCGAGGTGCCGCGCGAGATGCTTGCGTCGCACGACTACATCACGCCGACGCTGAACGGCGCCCACTACTTCGAGAAACCGCCGCTCGCGTATTGGGTGAACGCGGCGTCGATGCGCGCGTTCGGTCTCACCGCGTACGCGGCGCGCCTGCCGACGCGCCTCGCGGCGGTCGGCACCGCGGCGATGCTCGCGGTCGAGCTCGAGACGCCGGAGCTCGCCGGTCTGGGCTTGTGGGCCGCGCTGATCGTGTTGTCGGCGCCGCTCAGCTTCGTGTTGGGCCGATACAATCTCACCGATGGCCTCCTCACGTGCGCCATGACCGGCGCGTTTCTGGCGTTGCGCCGGTTCCTCAACGCGCGCCAACGGCACGCGCACGCCCCCGGCGCGCTCGCTGCGTTAGGCGCGTGCGTCGCCCTCGCCATGCTGGCCAAGGGACTCATCGGTATCGCGTTCCCCGGTCTCGTGCTGATCATCTGGGCCGGCGTCACCGGCCGGTGGCGGCGGATCGGCGAAGCACTCTGGTCGCCGGCGCCCGTGGTCTTCCTGCTCGTCGCGGCTCCGTGGTTCGTGCTCGTCGAGCACGCGAATCCGGGGTTCGCGTCCATCTTCTTCATCCGCGAGCACGTGGCGCGATTCGCCACCGGCGAAGCGAAGCGCGCCGGCCCGATCTACTACTTCGTGGCCGCGTTTCTCGCCGGATTCGTCCCGTGGATCTTCCTCGCGCCGCGCACCGTTAGGCAAGTGGCGGAGGCGTGGCGCGACCGCGCCGCGGCGCGCGCCGACGACCTCTTCTTTGCCATCTGGTTCGTCGTGATCCTGGTGTTCTTCTCGGTCTCGCGATCCAAGCTGTTGCCGTACATTCTTCCCGCGTTTCCGGCCGCGGCGGCGCTCGCGGCCCGCGCCGTGCTCGTGCGGACAGACAGCGTCAAACGCGCACTCGACGCGCACGCGATCGTCGTCACGCTCGTCGCGTTGGGCGGAGTGGGCGTCGGTTGGGCGAGCGGCGAGCTGGCGCGCTATCGCGTGGCGCCGTTCGCCGTGTTGGGCGCGGCGCTGCTCATCGCCGGAGCGTGGGCCGGCGTCGCGCGCGCGAGTACGCACGGCCGCCGCGCGATGTTCCCGGCCGCACTCGGATGGGCAGGCCTCTATCTGGCAATCATCCTGGCGATGCCGCGCGTCGCGAACGATCTCTCGGCGCACGATCTCGCGGTTGCGGCCGCGCACGCCGACAGCGCGCTCGTCGTGTCGTATCGCTGCTATCCGCAGGAATTCCCATGGGTGCTGCGACATCCCATTGCCGTCGCCGACTATACCGACGAGCTCGGCTCTGATGGCGTTCGACCGGCGTCGCTGTATTGGTCGCGTGATGAGTTCTGGAAGCGATGGAATTCCGGCGAACACGTGGTGGTCGTGATCAAGCGTCGCGCCCGCGCCGAGTTCGACGCGTCGCCCACCCACGGTACGCCCATCGGCGCAAATCGGAAGTATGTTGTATTGGCGAATTTCGAGCGCGCCGCCGTGAACCCGAACGCCACGAGATGACCGAAGCCTCGCGACCACCGTCCCCGCGCCCCACCGAGCGCACGTCGTTCCTCCCGTTCTCGCGCCCAACGATCGGCGACGCCGAGATCGCGGAAGTCGTCGAGTGCATGCGCTCCGGTTGGATCACGACCGGTCCGCGCGTCGAACGCTTCACGAGTGATTTCGCCGCATACGTCGGTGGGCGCCACGCGTCGGCGGTATCGTCCGCAACCGCCGGTTTGCACCTGGCCCTCCTCGCGCACGGCATCGGGCCAGGGGACGAAGTGATCACGTCACCCATGACGTTCGTCGCGACGCTCAACGTGATCGAATTGGTGGGCGCCATCCCCGTATTGGCGGACATCGACCGGCGCACCCTCCAGATTCGCGTGGACGAAGTCGCGCGACGCATCACGCCGCGCACCCGCGCCATCATCCCGGTGCACTTCGTTGGGCAACCCGTGGATCTCGACCCGCTGCTCGATCTCGCGCGCGCGCACGATCTCGTGCTCATCGAAGACGCCGCGCACGCGGCGGGCACCGAGTACAAGGGGCGCCGCATCGGGTCGTTCCCGACGACGAGCGTGTTCTCGTTCCATCCCAACAAGAACATCACCACCGGCGAAGGCGGTATGGTGGTGACGCACGATGACGCCGTTCTCGCCCGCGTGGCGCTGCTCAAATTTCACGGCATGAGCCGCGACGCGTGGAAGCGGTTCGACAAAGCGGGATCGCCGCGCTACGACGTGGACGTGCCCGGTTACAAGTACAACATGTTGGACATGCAGGCTGCGTTAGGCATTCATCAGCTGCCCAAGCTCGACGCCTTCATTGCGGCGCGCCGCCGGCTGGCCGAGCGCTATCAGACGGCATTCCGCGACCTCGATGCGCTCATCCTGCCCGAGCCGGTGCCGTACCCGGCGCGACACGCCTGGCACCTGTACACCCCGCTGCTCGAGCTCGAGGCGCTCACTATAGATCGCGACGCCGTCATGGCCGAGCTCAAGGCGCGCAACATCGGCGTCGGTCTCCACTACACGGCGGCGCACGAGTTCTCGTATTACCGCGAACGCTATCGCTGGTGCCCGGACGACTTCCCCGACGCGCATTTCGTGTCCGAGCGCATCGTGTCGCTCCCGCTCTATCCATCGCTGAGCGACGCCGACCAGGATGACGTGATCGCCGCCGTTCGCGACATTGCCCAACGGAGCCGGCGATGAGCCCCCCGCGCGGCAAGATCTCGGTCGTCGTCCCCGTGTACAACGAGGAGGCGAACATCCCCGAGTTGGTGCCACGCCTCTTCACGGTCCTCGATGCGCTGGACCGGCCGGTCGAAGTGATCTGCGTCGATGACGGCAGCCGCGACCGATCCCTCGACATTCTGCGCGGGCTCGTCGACCGGTATCCTGACCGGCTGCGCGTCGTGGAGTTGAGTCGCAACTTCGGCCAGCATCCGGCCATCCTCGCCGGCTTCGCGATTGCGACCGGCGACGTAATCGTCACGATCGACGCCGACCTCCAGAATCCGCCGGAGGAAATTCCCAAGCTCATCGCGCTCTCGGATCAGGGATTCGACGTCGTCGGCGGCGTGCGCGAAGTGAGGCGCGACAGTTTGTTCCGACGCGTCGCATCGCGCCTGGTCAATCGCGTGACCACGGCGATCACCGGCATCCGCATGACGGACTACGGCTGCATGCTGCGCGCGTATTCGCGCGAGGTGATCGACCTCATCAACCGCTGCGAAGAGTCGTCGACGTTCATTCCGGCGCTCGCGCAGACGTTCTCGCGACGGCCGGCCGAAGTGGCGGTGCGCCACGCCGAGCGGCGCGCGGGCGAATCCAAGTATTCACTGTACCGGCTCTTCCGCCTCAACTTCGATTTGATGACGGGCTTCTCCGTCGTGCCGCTGCAGATCTTCACGTTGTTCGGTTTCCTCACCGCCAGCGGCGGCCTGGTGCTCGGCATCTACCTGCTCATCCGCCGGTTCGTGTTGCTGCGCGCCTCCGAGGCCGACGGCGTGTTCACGCTGTTCGCGCTGGCGTTCGTCGTCATGGGCGTGCTGATGGCCGGGTTAGGCATCGTGGGCGAGTACGTGGGCCGGATCTATCAGGAGGTGCGGGGCCGTCCGCGCTACCTGGTGCGCCGCGTGTACGGCGGGACGGGCGCGCTGATACGCCTCGAGGACGGCGGCGTCGAGGGGTCGGTGCCGCGCCCATGAGCGGTCCGCGCATCGCGCTCTTTGGGTACGCCGACGTCGGACACGCCTGCCTCGCGATGCTGCTCGAGCGGAGCGCCAACGTCGTCGCGGTCTACAGCCACGCCGACGCCGCGGGCGAGGCCCACTGGTTCCCGTCCGTGGCCGAGCGCGCCGTCCGCAACGGGATCCCGGTGCGCCTCGATTCCCGCCTAACGGAGCCCGCGCAGCTGGCCGTGCTCCGCGCCGCCGCGCCCGATCTCGTGCTGTCGTGCTATTACCGCGCCCTCCTGCCCCTCGCCGCGCTCGCGATCGCGCCGTTAGGCAGCTTCAACGTCCACGGCTCGCTGCTCCCGCGCTATCGGGGCCGCGCGCCGGTCAATTGGGCGGTGCTCCACGGCGAAACCGAGACCGGCGCCACCCTCCACGTGATGACGGCCCGCGCCGACGCCGGCGACATCGTCGATCAGCAGCCGGTCCCCATCGGACCGGATGACACCGCGGCCGACGTACAGGCGCGGGTCCGCGATGCGGCCGTCTGCATCCTCGAGCGCCAACTCGACGCACTCGCCGCCGGCCGCGCGCCGCGCCGGCCCCAGGACGCCTCGTGCGCCACGACGTTCGGCAAACGCCGGCCCGAAGACGGCGCGTTCCGGTGGTCGCAACCGGCGGCCGAGATCCACAACCTCGTCCGCGCGGTGTCGCATCCGTATCCCGGTGCGTTCACGCCGCACGGCGGCCGAACGCTGCATGTCTGGCGCACACACAACGGCGGGTGGAGCGCCAACGGCGCGCAGCCCGGCGAAGTGCGCCTGATCGACGATCGCCTCTACGTGGCCTGCGGGGCCGCCGACACGCGATGGCTCGAGATCCTCCGCGCCCAGATCGATGGCGATGTCGAGCGCGATGGCGCGGACCTCGCCCGACACCTCGCGCCTAACGCGCCACCCACTCCACCGGCCCCATGAAAGTCCTCATCCTCGGCGTGAACGGATTCATCGGCAACGCGCTCACCGAACGCATCCTCACCACCACGGATTGGGAGGTGTTCGGCCTCGACATGTCCGTGGAGAAGATCGAGCCCTTCCTGAGCAATGCGCGCTTCCGGTTTCTCGAGGGCGACATCGCGATCAACAAGGAATGGATCGAATACCACATCAAGAAGTGCGACGTGGTGCTTCCGTTAGTCGCGATCGCGACCCCCGCCACCTACGTGCGCGACCCGCTGTCGGTGTTCCAGCTCGACTTCGAGGAGAATCTCCGCATCGTCAAGCAGTGCGTGCGCTACAAGAAGCGCGTGGTGTTCCCGTCGACGTCCGAAGTGTACGGCATGTGCCCGGACGCCGAGTTCGACGAATATCGCTCGACGCTCGTCTATGGCCCCATCCACAAGCAGCGCTGGATCTACTCCACCAGCAAGCAGCTGCTCGACCGCGTCATCTTCGCGTACGGCCAACAGGAGCAGCTCAAGTTCACCCTGTTCCGGCCGTTCAATTGGATCGGCCCGCACCTCGACAACGTCGACTCGCCGAAAGAAGGCTCGTCGCGCGTCCTCACGCAGTTCCTGCACAACATTCTCTATGGCGAACCGATCAAGCTCGTCGACGGCGGCCGCCAGCGCCGTTCCTTCACGCATATTCAGGACGGCATCGATTGCTTGATGCGCATTCTCGTCAACGAGAATGGCGTGGCCGATAGCCAGATCTTCAACATCGGCAACCCGGCGAACGACGTGTCCATTCGCGAGCTCGCCGAGCGCCTGCTGGCCGCCGTGTCGCGCTATCCGGGCTACGAGAACGTCGCCGAGCGCACGCCGATCGTCGAGGTGCGGTCGGAAGCGTACTACGGCGACGGATACCAGGACATCCCGACGCGCGTGCCGTCGATTCGACGTGCCGCCGAGCGACTCGGCTGGTCGCCGCGCATCGGCTTCGACGACGCCATCCGCCTAACGATCGAGTTCTATCTCGCGGGACGCAAGCGCCCCCTGGCGCCGTGACGACGCCGGCGCCGGCCGCGGCCGCCGGACGGCGGCGCGTCGCGCTCAAGGTGGACTGCGACACGTTCCTCGGCACCCGCGCCGGGCTGCCGAACTTGCTGCGGGCCCTCGCCAAGCGCCGCATCCGGGCCACGTTCTTTTTTACGTTAGGCCCGGACCGGTCGGGGCGCGCGATCGTGCGCATTTTCACCCGGCGCGGCTTCCTGCGCAAGATGATCCGCTCGCGCGCGCTGTCGCTGTACGGTCCGCGCACGGCCCTCTACGGCACGCTCCTGCCGGCGCCCATGATCGGCCGCCGCCTCGCGTCGCTCATCCGATCGGTGGGCGAGGCCGGACACGAAGTGGGCGTGCATGGCTGGGACCACGTGCGCTGGCACGACCGCCTCGATCGCATGTCCGATACGCAGATCCGCGCCGACTACGGCCGCGCGCACGACGTGTTCGCGCGGATCTTCGGCCGCCGCGCGCATGCGTCGGCGGCGCCCGGTTGGCACGCCACGTCGGCCTCGCTCGCCGTGCAGGAGAGCTTCGGGCTCCGCTACGCGTCCGACACGCGCGGCGCCACGCCCTTTTTTCCGGCCGCGGGCGGCCGGCGCTTCCGCACGATCCAGCTCCCCACCACGCTCCCGACGTGGGACGAGACGTACAACGCGCCCGACGTGCCTAACGACGACGCCCTGATCGCGCGCTACCGCGCCGCGATCGCCGGCACCGAGGTCCATTCGATTCACACGGAAGGAGAGGGAACCGTCCTGTTCCCGCTGTTCGAGCGGCAGCTCGACGCGTGGCTGGCCGATGGCGTGACCTTCGTGACGCTCGATGAGATCGCCGGCGAGTGGTTGGCCGCGCCCGAGCGCGTGCCGGTGCGACGCATCGTGCGCGGCGTGCTACCGGGCCGCGCCGGCGAAATCACCGCCAGCGTTCCTGCCTAACCGGGGTCAGCTTGGCGGCGCGGCTCCCGAACACCGGTCGAGCAGCGCCTTCCCCGATTGCTGCACCGCGGGCGACGCCGGCCGGCCGTCTTCGACCCACCCCGAGCGCGTATAGTGGCGCAATACCGTTTCGGTGCGCACTTCGATCGTCGATCCCGTCTCGCCGTCGCCCTTCGCCTTCACGAGCAGCTTGTCCACCTCTTGCTGCTCTCCGGGTAGCTGTCCCGAGGCGTCGCGATTGATGCGTTGGGCATCGATCGACCCTTCGCGCTCGTTCCACGTGCGCGGCGTGTAGCCCAGCTCCTTGAGCTGATCCATGGAGCATTGGAACGCGTCGCCGCGCGTGTGCGTACTGCGGCCGCTCAGCGTCGGCCAATAGGTCGCACAGGCCGCGCTCGCCGCGGCCAGCGCGAGACCGCCAACCACGCGGCAAGCGACACTCCCGTATCGATGGATCACGCGCGTCCGCCTCCTCCCGTAGACCGTTGCCGCGCCGTCGGCAGGCACTCGTTGTGATCCGTCGGCGCGTTCGGCTTGACGCGCACGCTCTTGGCCGGAATCCCCACGTTCACATGATGCGGACGAACGTCCTTCGTCGCCACCGCCATCGCGCCCACCATCGCGTCGCACCCCACGTGCACCCCGGCCAGCACGGTCGCATGGTACGTGATCCGGACGCCCTCGTCGATCCGCGTCAACGCATTGGTCACGTCACGCTGGTCGACGATGCTGTGCGTGTGGCTGTAGATGTTCGCGTAGTCGGAGATCGATACCTTGTTGCCTAACACAATGCCCCCGCGGTCGTCCAGCAGCACGTGGCGGTGGATCACCACGTCGTCGCCCACGTCCATGTTGTAGCCGAACGAGAACTCCACGTGCTGGAACGCTTTGAAGTTCTCGCCGCAGCGCTTGAAGATGTACGGCGCGAGTATCCGCCTGAGGCGCACGCCCACGTCCACGTTCTGCCCGCCGAGCGTCGTGCGATCGAAGCTGTACCAGAGCCAGAGCAGCGGTTTCACGCCCTGGAACCGCGGCTGGTCGCAATCGGCGTAGTACTCGGGCTCGAGCGTCACGTTGCGTGGGTCGAGCGCCATCAGCGACGCGCGCGTTCCAAGAGGCAGCGACTCGTCGGACACCGCCGTGTCCCAGTTGGCGGCGTACGCCGGATACTCTATCTCGCACAGCGTCTTCCGACAGATCACGTTGCGGTCGGCGTCCTCGCGCCCGAGCTCATGCGCCAACTGCTCGAGCCACGCGTCGATGACCTGCGCGCCGGGAGTCGGAGACAATTTCTTGAGTGGAAGGAGAGCCATGTTCGTACCGTAATACAAAAACGTGGCAGGGGGAACACTGCGCAGCCGGAGCCCGACGTGAGCTCCAAACGCGGACGTGATCTACTCTTCCGGGATCTGCCCTGTTGGCGCTTGGCGCCACGGTTCCGCAGCGAGCAGGCTTTCGATGGCCGCCGCGAGCTCGTCGCGCCCGTGCCTCGTGACGCTGCTGAACGGAATCACTTGCTCCGCATCGAGACCAAGCGCGCTCGTGATATTCACGACGTGCTGACGAGCGTCGGTGGCCGAAACCTTGTCGACCTTGGTCAGTGCCACGATCGTCGGCACGCCGAGCTCGGCGAGGAAATCCAACATGTGCCGGTCGTCGTCGGACGGTTCGCGCCGCACGTCGAGTAGTTGCACGATACCGCGCAGTTGGGCGCTGGTCCGGAGGTACGATTCGATGAGCGGCCGCCAGCGCGCGCGCGCTTCCCGCGACACCTTCGCGTAGCCGTATCCAGGCAGGTCCACGAGCACGAACGCGTCGTTCACCGAAAAGAAGTTGATCTCGCGCGTTTTGCCCGGCTGCTGGCTCACGCGGGCTAACGATTTGTGACGGACGAGCGTGTTGAGCAGCGATGACTTGCCGACGTTGGACCGTCCGCCGAACGCGACTTCGGGGAGATCGGTCTCCGGTCGCCACCCGCCGGGCGACGCCTGGCCACCGAGAAACGCGAGCCTGCGGATGACGAGCGGTTCGGCGGGTTGTGGGACGTCTGGATGGTCCGCCGACTCGTCAGTGTGCGACATCAGACACCGCAATGCCCACGCGCGGATCGACGTGCCGCTCGGCGCGCAGCGCGAGCGACAGCACTTCGTCCATGGTCGACACCGGATGGAACACGAGTCCCTCGCGGACGTCGGGGGCGATCTCGTCCAACTCGCGCGCGTTGTTCTTCGGCAGAATGATGTGTGTGATGCCGGCCCGTCGTGCGGCGACCAACTTTTCCTTGAGCCCGCCGATCGCCAGGACACGTCCGCGCAGCGTCACTTCGCCCGTCATCGCGGTGTCGCCACGGACGGCCGTCCCGGTGAGCGCGCTCACGAGCGCCGTGGCGATCGCGATGCCGGCCGACGGTCCGTCCTTGGGCGTGGCGCCCGCCGGAATGTGGACGTGGATGTCGCGGGCGCGCGTGAAGTCGGGGTCGATGCCTAACAGATTGGCGCGCGACCGCGCGTAGCTCAGCGCGGCGCCGGCGGACTCCTTGAGGACATCGCCTAACGTACCGGTGAGCTGCAGCCGGCCGCGGCCGCGCACCACCGCGACCTCGATCTCGAGCAGGTCGCCGCCCACCGACGTGAACGCGAGGCCGGTGGCCACGCCCACGCGGTCCTCGAGCTGTGCCGCGTCGTCATCGAACTGGCGCACGCCGAGGAGCGGGACGAGGTCGCCCGGGCCGATGCTGATCGGCGCGGCGGCCGTCCCCGCCGTTGGGTCGGCGGCGACGCGGCGCGCGAGCTTGCGCGCGATGCGGGCGATGCGGCGCTCGAGCTCTCGCACGCCGGCTTCGCGCGTGTACCCGCGTGCGATCTCGGTGATCGCCTCGGGCTGGATGGTCACCGTGGCCGGATCGAGGCCGTGCGTGCGCAGCTGCCGCGGCACGAGATACTGCCGCGCGATCGCGTGCTTTTCGTGGTCCACGTAGCCGGGCAGACGGATGATCTCCATGCGGTCGCGCAGCGGGTCCGGCACCTGGCCTAACGAGTTGGCCGTGGTGAGGAACAGCACCTGGGACAGATCGTACTCCACCTCGAGATAGTGGTCGCTGAACGCGCGGTTCTGCTCGGGATCCAGCACCTCGAGCAGCGCCGCCGCCGGGTCGCCGCGCCAATCCTGTCCCATCTTGTCGACTTCGTCCAGCAGGATCACCGGATTGACCACGCCCGCGCGCCGCATGGCCTGGATGACGCGGCCGGGCAGGGCGCCGATGTACGTGCGCCGGTGTCCGCGGATTTCCGCCTCGTCCCGCACACCGCCTAACGACATGCGCGCGAAGCGGCGCCCCAGCGCCCGGGCGATCGACCGGCCTAACGATGTCTTGCCCACGCCCGGCGGCCCGACCAGGCACAGAATCGGCCCCTCGAGCTTCCCCACCAGCGCCAGCACGGCGATGTAGTCGAGAATCCGCTCCTTCACGTCCTGCAGCCCGTAGTGGTCCTCGTCCAACACCGTCTGCGCGCGCGTCACGTCCAGCAGATCGTCGGTCCGCTCCGTCCACGGTAAACCGACCAGCCAGTCGAGATAGTTGCGCCCAACGGTGGACTCGGGCGAGAGGGGCGGCGTGCGCCGCAGCTTGCGCAGCTCACGGTCGGCGCGTTCGCGCGCCTGCTCGGGCATCCCTTTCGCCGTGATCGCCGCCTGCAGATCGTCGAAGTCGTCGCTGTCTTCCTGGCCGAGCTCGCGGTGGATGGCCTTGAGCTGCTCCTGCAGATAGAACTCGCGCTGATTCTGGAACAGCGAGCCGCGCACGTCGTTCTCGATCTTGCGCTCGAGCCGCAGGATCTCGATCTCCGACGTCAGCACCGCCGCCAACCGCTCCGTGAGCGACGTGAACGACGGCGACTCGAGCAGGTTCTGCCTCACGAGGTGCCGCACCTGCAGGTGCGCCGCGATGGCGTACGCCTGCCGCTCCTTCGACTCGCTGCCCTGCACGAGCGACAACACCTCCGGCGGCAGCCGCCGGTGCAGCCCCACGTACTCCTCGAACAACGTCGCGACGCGACGCGTCATCGCGTCATCCGCCGCGTCGCTGACCTCGGCGGCGAGAGGCTCGGCCGCAATGGTCGCGCGCAGCAGCGGCCCCGACGTCGAGTATCTCGCCGCCCGCCCGCGCGCCACGCCCTCGAGCAACACCTTGGTGGTCCCGTTTGCCAACCGGGACACTTGCAGCACGCGCCCGATCACCCCGACTCGATACAGGTTGGACGCGTGCGGCTCCTGTACCTCACCGTCGCGTTGGGCAACGAGGAAGATCCACCGATCCGCCGCCACCGCCGCATCGACGGCCGCAAGCGATCCCTGCCGCCCCACGAGGAGCGGAATGACCATGTAGGGAAAGACCACCACGTCGCGCAACGGCAGGACCGCCAGGCGGTCAGGAACGTCGTGGGATTCGTCGCCGCGGACGATGGAGAGCATGCTGCAATATAGGGAAGCGCGCGCCGCAGGCAGCGCGCTTGGGGAATGGGGAAAAGGGACAGGGGCGCAGATGTCAGCCTGTGCGCCCCTGTCCCCGTTCCCTATTCCCGAAGCGCGCCGCCTGCGGCGCGCGCTTCCCCGCCGTTACGCTTCTTTCTTCTGGCGCTTGGCCGAGAGCTCCAGCAACGGCGGCGTACCGTTCAGCACGCACGACTCCGTGATCTTCACCTCCGTGATGTCGTCGCGACTCGGCAAATCGAACATCACGTCGGTCATGATCTCCTCGAGGATCGCCCGGAGGCCGCGCGCGCCAGTGCCGCGCTTCAAGGCCCTACCGGCGATTCCGCGAAGCGCGCTCTCGTCGAAGGTGATCTTCACTTCCTCGAGCTCGAACAGCTTGGTGTACTGCTTGGTCAGCGCGTTCTTCGGTTCCTTGAGGATTCGCACCAGCGACTCTTCGTCGAGCGCTTCGAGCGCGACGCACACCGGCAGACGCCCAACGAGCTCCGGAATCAGACCGTAGCGGAGCAGGTCGTCGGGCTCCACTTCGGCGAACGGATTCTTCGCCAGGTCCTGCACCTTGCCGTTCTGCACCTCTTCCTTGGTGAAACCGATTTGCCGCCGTCCGATGCGCGACTCGATGATCTTCTCGAGTCCGTCGAACGCGCCGCCGCAGATGAAGAGGATGTCCTTCGTGTTGATCTGGATGTATTCCTGCTGCGGATGCTTGCGGCCGCCCTGCGGCGGGACCGAAGCTACCGTGCCTTCCAGGATCTTGAGGAGCGCCTGCTGCACGCCTTCGCCCGACACGTCGCGCGTGATGCTGGGGTTCTCGCTCTTGCGCGCGATCTTGTCGATCTCGTCGATGTACACGATGCCGCGCTCGCACTCGGCGACGTTGAATTCGCCGGCCTGCAGCAGCCTAACGAGAATGTTCTCGACGTCTTCGCCTACGTAGCCCGCTTCGGTGAGCGTCGTCGCGTCGGCGATGGTGAAGGGCACGTCGAGAATGCGCGCGAGCGTCTGGGCCAACAGGGTCTTGCCGACGCCCGTTGGGCCGATGAGCAGAATGTTGGACTTGTCGAGCTCGACGTCGTCCTCTCTGCCGCTCGCGGAATTGATGCGCTTGTAGTGATTGTAGACGGCGACGGCGAGCGCTTTCTTGGCGCGCTCCTGGCCGATCACGTACTGATCGAGGACTTCCTTGATTTCCTGCGGAGTGGGGACCTGCGTTATCGCTTCAGCGACTTCCCGCTCTTCATCCTCAGCGAGAATCTCGTTGCAGAGCGCGATGCACTCGTTGCAGATGTAAACCGAAGGGCCGGAGATGAACTTCCGTACTGAATCCTTCGACTTGCCGCAGAACGAGCAACGCAGGTGTTTGTCGTGCGACATAAGGGTCCGCGGGAACAGGTGAAGCGGGCATCAGCTTGCTCCCCCATTGAAGGGGGGTGCGGTGGGGATGGGATACTTAACACCCCCCAAAATGACGGTCAAGCGTCGTACTCGGCACTCCTTTGTGAACTAATTCACAAGGTCGCCTTTCGATCAGTCGTTGCTAACGCACGCGCCTGCACGATCACGTTGTCGATCAATCCGTACTGCTTTGCCTCATCGGACGACATGAATCGGTCCCGATCCACATCGCGCTCGATCTGTTCCACCGTGCGGCCTGTGTGCTTCGCCATGAGCTCGTTCATCTTGGACCGCAGGTACAGAATCTCCCTCGCCTGAATCTCGATGTCGGACGCCGTGCCCTGCGCGCCGCCCGAAGGCTGGTGAATCATGATCCGCGCATGCGGCAGCGCCGACCGCTTTCCCGCCGAACCGGCCGCAAGCAGGAACGCTCCCATGCTCGCCGCCATACCCATGCAGATCGTGCGGATGGGCGAGTTCATGAACTGCATCGTGTCGTAAATCGCCATTCCCGCCGATACGCTGCCGCCTGGCGAGTTGATGTACAGATTCACGTCCCGCTCCGGATTATCGGCGTCGAGGAACAGGAGCTGAGCAATCACGATGTTGGCGACGTCGTCGTTGATCGGGGTGCCGAGGAACACGAT
>JANWIK010000117.1 GCA_025449955.1 Gemmatimonadaceae bacterium | reverse complement strand
GGTGACGCGGAGTCCGTCGCGCGGAGCGTCGCGTCGGCGCTGGGCACCGCCGACGTGGGCATTGCGATTGGCGGCGGCACCGATGTGGCGGTCGAAGCCGGCGACGTGGTGCTCGTGCGGAGCGACCCGCGCGACGTGTCGCGCGTCATTGCACTGAGCCGCGCCAGCTACCGCAAGATGGTGCAGAATCTGTGGTGGGCGGCCGGCTACAACATCGTTGCCATCCCGCTGGCGGCGGGAGTCCTGGCCCCCGTGGGCATCGTGTTGTCTCCGGCGGTCGGGGCTGCACTGATGTCGCTCAGCACGGTGGTCGAGGCGATCAACGCGCAGCTGCTCCGGCGCGCCGTGGTCTGATATCCGCCTATGGCCACCGTGACGGCCGACCCGGAACGCGACGATGTAGTTAGGCGCGGCGTTAGGCTGAGCGTGGCGACGTTCGCGTACAACCTGCTCGAAGGGATGGTCGCCATTGTCGCCGGCGTCATGGCGGGCAGTGTCGCCCTGGTGGGGAGCACGATCGGCATTGTGCTCGCCGCGCTGTCGCTCGTCATCATGCCGCTTCTCGCGCGGGCGAAGCACCGCGTCGCGATCCGGATGGGCAGCGGCGCCCTCGCCGCGGAGGCGCAGCAGACCTCGCTCTGCGCCTACCTCTCGGCGATTCTCTTGGGCGGCCTGGCTCTCAATGCGACCCTTGGCTGGTGGTGGGCCGATCCGATCGCCGCGTTAGTCATGGTGCCGATCATCGCGAAAGAAGGGGCCGAGGGTTGTCCGGGGTTCGCGATGCATTCGCTCATGGGGCATTGTCCGCATTCGGAGGCATCGCCGGCGCCGCCACACATATCGGTCTAGTAGAGCGCGTCGCAGTACCTGATAGCCGAGCCGTCGCTTCGTATGCCGCCTGAATGCGGAAGTTGAGACTCGAATGGCGGCGCTGCCCACCGCCCCTCCGCCGCGTAGAACACGAGTACATCGAACTGTCAACAGGCGGCGGCCGTTGGTATTCAACGCTCACATCAACGGAGAGTGGCGGAGTGGCAGGCGAGTTCCGCCGGGTCGGCGCCGCTCCAGGTCGATCACGGCGCGTTCTTCCACCCGGTCTCGACGATCTGTGTGTTTGCCTTTTTGTATTGGTCTTCCAGTTGCTGCTTGCGGCCCTGAGCTGGCGCGGATTCGCTATACCCACCAGTACACGACGCGGGGCCCTTGAAAGAGTACTTGTGCTGAAGGAACACAAGGAAAGTATTTTCGATATTTCGGAAACTGACACCCCGTATGTCGGTTCTGTCTGTTTTGCCTACGAAAACGTCGCTGAAATAGATAACCGGCGCGGACGGGTCGGAGGTGCATAACACGTAATATTCCCCCAGGCCAAGCTTCGGTGCGGCTGCCGCTGCCGCCGCCATCTGCGTCGCCGCTGCGTTTCCTGCCGCGACTTGCACGGGCGTGTCGGTGAAATCCACCGCCACTACCTTCCCATTGCCTGCACTCGATACCATGGCCTGTTTATTCATCATCGACTGCATTGCCGGGCTTTGTGCGCTGCACCTGGTAGATTTGTCTTCGAGGGAGAGATCGTGAACGTAGTGGTCCCGGAGATACACGTCAAAAGCTCTATCGACATTGGCCGCGTCCCAGTCTGCCTGGAATACCGGGCTGACATAGTCTGTGCCGTCGGGGCCCATCAACGAGCAGAAGTACGTCGTTAGGCGATGTTGCGAGAGGTCGAGGCCGCCTGGTCCTTGGGCCAGCGGATCGAAGCCGCTCTGTCCCTGCGCGAGCGGCGGCTGTCCAAGTCTCCACCCGGTGTTCACCATCTTTAACTTGATGCGATCGCGATCGTCAGCGAGCTGCTTTTGCCGTGTTCGCGCTTCGGAGGTACTCCAGAACGACACGCACGTGGCCTCGAGCCTCACCTGATAGGTAGCCTTCAGATAGTCGACGAATGCGGGCGCGAGCTCGCCCCGCCAGTCGACCGGAAGCTCGAACGCGGCTGACAGATACTGCTTATTGTAGCTTGGATCGGATGGAAAGGGAGGCAGTTTGGAGAAGCACATCTCCATCGCGGTCAAACCGCCCGCGCCGGATGTGGCTGCGGGACCGGAAGCTGGGCTTGGCGCAGGCGAAGCGGAGGCGACGATAGGCTGCCCGGCGGAGAGTGCCGGACTCGGCGCTAGCGGCTGGCTGAGCACGAAATGCAAGGTGGTCCCCATCGGCAAAATGACTCTCTGGCCCGAGGCAACTGCCGCGATATCGGCAGGCGCATTCACGTGATGACCTGCTCCGAGGATGGAGTTCATTCCGTTCAGGGCCTTCATCTTGGCTTGGGCCGCAGTCTGCGCCGCGCTTGTCACGCTTGCCGAACTGCTCGCGACCGCAACGGGCTGTCCGTCGATCGTCACGGAGACAAGCTGAGTGGTCCAGCCAGATCCGTTGCCGCCGTTGTCCAGCCTGACAGCCGCGACAGCGCCCTGCGGGATCATCACGCCGTTACCGGCATGGACCGCACTCGAGACCGACGCGCGATACTGCTTGCCCGCGGCGTCATTCGCGGAATTCACGGCGTCCAACAATCTGACCGTCACCGAGGTGCCCGCGGCCGGAGCGGTTTGCGTTTGCGCCTGCAGCGCCGGCGTGGCGGCCATCGAGGCCACAAGGAACGTCGAGAGCAAGCGGCGCACGAAGTACGCGGACACGTTCATTTTGCGCATGGCTCCTTCCTCAGGCAGAGGTTCCGACCTTCGATTCCACACCAGCGGCCTTCTCTCCTGCGGCACTACCGTCGAGAGGAATGTCGCTGGAATAAGCAGCCGACTCGCCCGAGATGAACCAGCAGCAGTACACGTAATTTTCATTTGCCGCCGCCCTGTCGCTGTGTCGCTCTCTCGCGGGCAGCGCCTGCCCTGTTATCGAAGGCGAACGAGGGCGAAAGAAGAGTACGAGTCCAGTGCGGCTCGCGCGTTCACTCGGGGAGGGCTCTCCCTTCCATCGGCGCGACGGGATAGGGGACGAAGTTGAGAACGGGCTCACCATACGCGCGCTCGGCGCGAATAGCAAGAATGCTCTGCGGCCTCGTGGATCGTGCAGGATCTCGTCGGCACTTTTCGTCCAGCGAAATGGCTTCGCGGTCTCATTGCTGCGCACGGCGTACGCGAGGAGGGTGGTTTCCAACTCGGCGACGCTTCGATGATGCCCCTTGGCTAGGCGCCCGGCGACGAGGAACACGTGGGCACGAGGTGTTTTCGAGAAGTGGACCGCCCGCGCGCGTCGTCTATACCTGGGATTGGACTCCGGACCCGGTAGCCTACGACGATGATGCGCACCCAACACCACACGAGGGTGGGCGGCGTGCCTGGACGCGTTAGGCGCGTTAGAACACCGCGACGCGTGATCGCGACGATTCGGCGCGGACGGCTCCGGACTGCACGGCGCGAGAAAGGTAAGTCGCGCAGCGCGCGCACGATGAGCAGCGGCGTTCGGACAGTCGCGAGCGTGCGCGCGTCGAACAGGAACGAGAACGTGGGCGCCCACAGCGCGGCGGCCCGGATGCGGCGATCGCGCCCGGGCGGCGTGTAGCGTCCCGTCATCTCGAATCGGCCGTGCATTGCGCCGGCACAATAGAGCGGGTCGCGCGGATGCCTCACGCAATATCTGGTCAACAGCGCGACGCGGGGACGCGCGCCTAACAGCTCGAGCCCGGTGAAGCCGCCGGCGGAATACCCGAAGAATCCGATGCGCATGGAGTCGATCCGCTCACGCCACACCGGATCGGCGAGCAACCGGCTCAGGAGCGCCATGATCTGCGTCGGCCGGCCGTAGAGATAGCGATCGGTGCCCAGCGCCGTGTGGTCGCGACTGTTGTCGCCGGCGTGGCGGATCGTTGCGACGATGAAGCCGGCGCGCGCCAACGCCTCGGCCGAGTCCCAGTGGCCGAACTGGTCGCCGCCCGTACCGTGCGAGACGACAATGAGCGGTCGCGGGCCGCCTCGAATGTGATAGTCGCCGTGCGGCGCGACGTGGAGCGCTTGCAGGGCGATGGTCGTGTCGCGCTCGGCTGAATTCGTTGGATACCATATCGCCGCCCGAATCGTGTCGCCATGCACGGTGTCGACGACCGTGAGCGCGTCGAGCCCGACGGCCGTCGTGTCCGCAACGCGGGCGCGGCCCGCAAACGCGTGATCGTTCGCCCCGGGTTCAGCGGTGGTCGCCCGCGGCGCGCGGGCGCCTAACGAGAGAACAGCCGCCACGGCAAGCGTCGACGCGGAACAGGACGTCGCGCACCAGAGAATGCTGCCCTTCACCGCGTGATCGCGTGTTCGTCGCCCGCGACGAAGTCGTGCGCTTCGCGGGCCAGCGCTGCCCGTTGCGTTGGGCCCGCGGTAATCGACAGCCACTCTTTCATAGCGTGGCCGTGGCCCGGATCGAATGGCGCGCCGCTGCCGGCGGGCACCAACGCGTCGACGCGCGCGCGGCAGTTTGACCACCAACGTGTCGTGCGACATCTTCGCGAAGATCTTCCCATTCACCTTGAGTGCGTTGGAGCCGAATCGCCGCCCGCTGCCGGTCGGCCGCCTCGCCGTGTACTCGGCGATTGCGGGGGTTCATTCAGCCGCACCTCCCGCGCCGTCAGCGCGCGGGCCGGCGCTCAGTCTCCAACGCTTCGGCGTGCGACGCGAAACGGGCTGGATCGAGGTGCAACGCCGGCGGCCCCACGCTCAGCTGATGCTCCCACCACGTTGGGTTAGGCGGCGTATTGCCGTGCCACACCGCGTTCCGGTCGAACAGCATCCAGGTGTCCCATGCCGGTATCGGTAGCCCAAGGACCGGCTGAAATGCTCCGCCAACCAATTTGCCGGCGTCCCAGTAATGGCGCGCGCGACTATCCGGAACGAGGGATGACGCGCTCGCCACGTTCTTCTCGCGCGCGCCGAGCTGCGGCGACCAGACGACGTACACTGCAATGTCGCGCGAGCTGTCCTTCCGGAGCCACGCGTCCGTGAGCGCAACTGCGCCGTGCATGCACTCCGATGAGCGCAATCTTGTGTCGCGTCTTTCGTTCGATCGTGGCGCACGCAGCACCGTGGCGGACGCGCAAGCCTAAGAGCTCGTCGATTTCC
>JANWIK010000116.1 GCA_025449955.1 Gemmatimonadaceae bacterium | reverse complement strand
GCGGACACAAGTCGCCGCGCGACGCAATCGTCCAGGCGGCGAGCGTCCGCTTCCGGCCGATCATGATGACGACGATGGCCGCGCTCATGGCGGCGCTGCCGATCGCCGTGGGCTGGGGCGCCGGCGCCGCGACGCGCCGCCCGTTAGGCGTGGCCGTGGTGGGCGGGCTGGCGTTCTCGCAGCTCGTCACGCTCTACGTGACGCCGGTGTTCTACACCTACTTCGACGAGCTGCAGACCCGCCTCGCGCACTGGCGCCGCGGCGCACCGGCGCCGTCATCCGCACCCCTGCCTAACCCGGCCGGAGACTAGTCCGGCCGCCGTTCTCGCGCCAAGCGATCGCGAGCGCGCCGGCCCGGCCCCTGGTGTGCGTTCCGGCGCCCCTTTCCCCGTTCCCTTGTCCCCATTCCCCGTCCCCATGGTGCAAGGCGTCCGCGTGTGCCAACTTTGGCATCATGCGACGACTCTTGCTGACCATGCTGCTCACCGCGCCATTGGTGTCCGCGGCGCCGAGGGTCGAGGCGACCTATCAGGTGGGCCGGATCGAGACGCGGTTGGGCGAAATCCTGTTCGTGCTCGATGACCAAACGCCGCACCACAAGGCGAGCTTCATCAAGTTGGCCGGCGAGCACTACTGGGATACCCTGACCTTCAATCGCGTCATCCCGAACTTTGTGGCGCAGGGCGGCTGTCCCGACACGCCCGAGGGATTCTCCAGGTCGCCGTATCTGCTCGCGCCGGAGTTCAGGCCTGAGCTGCGACACGTCTACGGCGCCGTTGGCGCGGGACGCGACGACAATCCCCAGCAGCTCTCGGCAGGGTGCCAGTTCTACATCGTCGCCAACAAGGCGGGGCTGCCGCGCCTCGACGACCACTACACGGTGTATGGCCAGGTGTTCAAAGGCATGGACGTGGTCGAGGCGATCGTCGCGCAGCCCAAGGACTCGACGAACAAGCCGCTCACGCCGATCCCGTTGCACATCGAGGTCGTGGCGATGACGAGCGCCGAGCTGGCGCGCCAGGGCTACGTTCCCAAGTAGATCGTTAGGCATGACACGCGACCTCAACCCCAGGATGAGACTCATGATCGCGCGACTGTCCGCACTGCTGCTTGCCACCGTATTCGTCGCTGCTGTCGCCACGCCGGCCTCCGCCCAGGGCGCGCCGACGGCCACCGAGCCAGGGGCGTCCATGCTTGCGTTGGTCAATTTGCCGGCCAAGGATGGGGCGAAGGTGACCGTGAGCACGCCGGCCTTCGCCGCCGGCGGCGACATTCCGTTCGAGAACACGCAGTATCGCGGCAACATTTTTCCGGGACTCGAGTGGAGCGCCGGACCTTCGGCCACCAAATCGTACGTCGTGATTCTCCAGGACGGCGATGCCCTCCACGATGGCGCGCCGATCTTCCATTGGAGCATGATCAATATCCCGGCATCGATCACGAAGCTCGAGGCGAAGATGAGCGCGCCGCCGGCGGGCGCATCGTACGGGCCCAACATGCGGGGCGAGAACCAACCGTACTTGGGACCGCACACGCCGGCTGGGCCCAAGCACCGCTATCACTTCCAGGTCTTTGCGTTAGACACGACGATCCCGCCGGACGCGGCCGGCAGCTACGACGCGCTCACCGGCGCGATGAAGGGTCACGTGCTGGCGAGCGGCGAAGTGATCGGGTTGGGCCAGATCGCACCGGGGGCCTCGCACTGATGCAGCTCGCCGCATCTTCGGAGGCCATCGAGTCGGCGCGCGGCCGGCTGCGCGGCATCGCGGTGCGCACGCCGCTGGTGCCGCTCGAGATACCCGGTCGCGCGCGGCCGATCTCGCTCAAGCTCGAGACGCTGCAGCCGGTGGGGTCGTTCAAGATTCGCGGCGCAGGCTCGGCCATCACGGCCGCGTCGCGCGACCGACTGGCGCACGGCGTGTACACCGCGAGCGCCGGCAACATGGCGCAGGGCGTCGCGTGGTGTGCACGCGCGGTGGGCGTGCCGTGCACGGTGATCGTCCCCGAGCACGCGCCGGCGGCGAAGGTGTCGGCTGTCGAGCGGTTAGGCGCGACGGTCGTGCGTGTGCCGCTCGCGCGGTGGTGGCAGGTGATGGTCGAGCGCAGCTATCCGGGCATGGACGGATTGTTCGTGCATCCGGTGTCCGATCCCGACGTCATCGCCGGCAACGCGACCATCGCCGCCGAGATTCTCGAGGACGCACCGGACACCGACACCGTGCTGGTGCCGTTCGGCGGCGGCGGACTCTCGTGCGGGATCGCGCTCGGACTGCGCGCGCGGGGATCCACCGCGCGGGTCTTTGCGTGCGAGGTGGAGACGGCCGCTCCGCTCGCGGCATCGCTGCGCGCGGGCAAACCATCGACCGTCGATCGGACGCCAAGCTTCGTCGACGGGATCGGGATCGGCAGTCTGCTCGAGGAGATGTGGCCGCTCGCCAGCACATTGTTGGGCGGGAGTCTCGTGAGCTCGATCGACGAAATCGCCGGTGCGGTGCGGTTCATGGCCGAGCGGGCGCACGTGATCGCGGAGGGGGCGGGGGCCGCGGCGGTGGCGGCCGCGATGGCCGGCAAGGCGTCGGGCGACAACGTGGTGTGCGTGGTGTCGGGCGGGAGCATCGATATCTCGAAGCTCGTGACCATTCTCCAGGGCGGGGTTCCGTCCTGACGTGCGCCTAACGGAATCGCCGGTTGGGTGCGCCGTGGCATTGGTGTGCGCCGGGCTCGCCGCGAAATGTTCGACGCGATGATCCGGTCGCCGGGAACCGCGTGCGCGGAACCCGGATTCGCTGATCGGGTATTCGTACGAAACCCCGATCAAGGACGTCATGCGTTTTTCCGAGAGTCTGCCCGGCGATCCCTCGTACCGGCGCGCGCGTACCGTTAGGCGGGCTTTTGTGACGGCCGCCCTCTGCGGCGTCGCCATCGCCGGTTGCTCGGGCGATTCGGTGACGGCGCCCCCGACGACGAGCCAGAACGTCGTGCTCATGGCCCGCTTCGACTCGGTGCTCGGCACGCTGGACCCCGGTACGCAGGCGCGCCGGCGCGAGTTGTTCTCCAAGGCCATCACGTTGTTGGCGTTCGGCGCGCCCGTGCAGAACGTGCGGCTCACCGTCAACGGTACCACGCAATCGTATTCCGGCGTGGGCGGGTTCATCGTGAACGATGATGTCGAAGGCCATCCGTCCGATTCGGCGTACACGCTGATCGCGTGGCGCGGCGATGCCGCCGACACGTTGGCGCAGGTGGCCGTGTTCGAGCAGCTGAGCACGTTCGAGCTCACGTTCGACACCACGCACGTCGGCAGCATCGGGCAGGCGAATGGCACGGCGCAGGCCGCAGCCCCGCATGACACCTGTACGTCGTACCTGGACCATCTCCCGTCCGACGTGAATGTGCCGAACGGACTCACGTGCAGACTCGAGAGCGTCACGGTGTCGGCATCGGGAAACACGGACACGCCCGGCACGTTCGCGTTCCCATCGCAGGTTGTCGCCGGCGTTCGCGTGGACGGCCAGTCCGGTAGTTAGGCGAACGCGTGATGCGCCTGAGGCTTTTGGCGAGACGCGCCGCCGTCCTGGCGGTGTGCGCCGGTGCGGCGTGCACACCGTCGCCGGCGCCGATCGCGCCGGCGACTGCCCTGCCGGTGGTGGTGCCGATCGAGGTGTATCGCCATCGCGTCTATCTGCCGGCGCGCATCGCGGGAAGCGATCCCGTCGCGCTCATTCTGGATAACGGCGCGAGCGTGAGCGGCGTGCACGATTCCGTGGCCCGCGCGCTCGGCGTCCGGCAATCCAAGACGGCGAAGCTCACCGGCAACGGCCAAGCGATGATGTCGATCGGCCTCGCCACCGACGTCCCGTTCGACGTGGGCGGCGCCACGATTCGCGAGCCGCTCGTCGCCATGTTGCCGTACGACGAGTTCGCGCGCCACGAAGGGCGTCTCAATGCCGGCGTGTTAGGCAAAGACGTGTACGCGCGATTCGTGGTCGACATCGACTACGCGGCGCATCGCCTCACACTGCGGGACCCGGCGACGTTCACCTATGACGGGACCGGCATCGTGATTCCGTTGCACGTGAGTCGGACCCGCGACGCCGCGTGGATGTCGGCGCGCATCACGTTTCCGGGCCTCGCGCCGATCGATGCACGACTCGGCCTCGACATGGGCACGTACTCCGCGCTGCGTGTCTACCGGCCGTTCGTGACCGCGCATCGGCTGTCGGTCGCCGTGCCTAACGGAGTGACGTCGTTCGGCTTCGGCCTGGGCGGCGAATTCCCGGTGCGGCTCGCCCGCGCCTCGCATGTGACGATTGGCGGACTGAACGTCGACCGTCCGGTCGCCGAGCTCTCGCTCGCCGATTCCGGCGCGACGGCCGGCTCCGGCGTGGACGGAACGATCGGCGGCGCGATCCTGAGCTGTTTTCACATGATCGTCGACTACGCGCACGCCCGCATGATACTCGAGCCTAACGGGCAAGCCTGCTCGTCATCGTCCGACGCCGACATGAGCGGCCTCGTGCTCGACGCCGGCGGCCCGGGCCTCGCGACCATCACCGTTGGGCATGTGGTCGCGGCGACGCCGGCGGCAGACGCCGGCTTCCAGGAGGGCGACCGCCTGGTGAGCGTGGATGGCACACCGGCCGACAGCCTCGGACTCTTGCGCGTGCAGACGCTGTTCTCGCAGGCAGCGGCATATCGGGTCACGATCGAGCGAAACGGTTCGACGACGGACCTGTCGCTGCGCACCCGGCCTCTCATCTAGATCGGCGTCTTACGCCGGCCGGTGATACAATCGCCGCAGCTCGGTCTTCGCGTGCTCGAGGACCCGGCGCTGACGCTTGCCCAGATTGTCTCCGGCTCGATTGATGTAAAACGTCAGCATCGACATCGCGGACCGATACGGTTCGCTCTTTCGGCGACGGCTGTGTTCGGCAGACCGTTTGAGCGAGCGTGCGATGCGCTTGGGATCCTTCCAGGTGAATACACTGCGATCCAGGTCCAACGCGTTGCTGTGCGTGGTGACGGCCGCTGACCAGCGCCGAGCTGAGCTTCGACGTGTCCCTTGGGTTGGTCTGCGTTTGTCTTTGACGGGTGACATGAGCGAGGCTCGCGTTCAAGCTCCGTTCCATTGGCCGCCCGCAGCGTCGCGCGCCGTGCGCTGAGGGTCCGGCGCGGTGCTTGCCTGTACGTTGGGCCATGAGCCTCCTACCGCCCCGCTTCCATGGCGCCCGTCCTGTCGCGCGCGATGTCTCACGACGTCGCGGGGCAGCCGGACCGCTCGCGATGTGCGGGTTGGCGATTGCGGTGCTGGGCGTCGCCGCTGGGTCACGATCGTCCGGTGCGCGTCCCGCGTCCGTCGTGCAAGCGGCCGACACTGCGCCTAACGGGCCGCCGGAGGCGTCCCAGGGCAAGGACGCAGCCGGCACGGAGGCGCAGTTCAAGAACGTCGACTTCGACATCGGCCGCGGCATCGTCCTCGACATCTCGCGCCTCCGGGGCGAGCTCCGCAGCAAACAGCAAGGTGGCCCGATCGCGTTCGATGACAAGACGTCCTTCGTGATTCACATCACATCGGCGGAAGTCGGACTCAGCATGGAGAGTCTCGACAGCTTGATGAACGGCTACGTGTTCGCGTACGGCGGGGCGCCGCTCAAGCATCTCAAGTTTTCGACGGACAGCGGCAAGCTCGTGCAGGAAGGGACGCTCCACAAAGTCGTCGACATCCCGTTCCGCATCACCGCGGTGATGTCCATGACGCCCGAGGGTTTGATTCGTGTTCACCCGGTGGCGATCAAGATCTTCAAGGTGAACGGTCGCGGCCTCATGAAAGCGTTGGGCATCACGCTGGCCTCGCTGCTCGATCTCAAGCACGCGCACGGGGTGAGCGTGGAAAAGAACGATTTACTGCTCGACCCGCAGCAGCTCCTTCCGCCGCCGGCCATCGCGGGCCGCGTGACGGCCGTGCGCGTCGAGCCTAACGAAGTAGTGCAGGTGTTCGGCGATTCGGCCGCCGCGTCCGGACACGCGCTGCATCCGCCGGAGTCGGCGCGCAACTACATGTATTTTCGTGGCGGCACGCTCCACTTCGGCAAGCTTTACATGGTGGACGCCGACATGCAGATCATCGATCTGGATCCGGCTGACCCGTTCCAGTTCAGCATCGACAAGTACAACACGCAGCTCGTCGCGGGCTACTCGAAGAACACGCCGAACAATGGACTCGTCGTGTTCATGCCTGACCTCGCTACCGCCCAACGCGAGCAGGCGTCACGCCAGGTGTCGCGTCGCCAATGACTCGCGGCGCCGTGCTCGCGTCTTCATCTTTCCCCGCGGACTCACGTCCGCTTCATCACCCTACCGGGCCGAGGCTCGAACCCATGTCGAACTGCTCGTTGCAGCGCTCGTTCTCCGTCTCGCTGGCCGTTGCAATGACTTTGTTGTGCGGCGGATCTGCGCTCGCGCAGGTCGCCGAGCCGCCCTCTGCGACGTCCGCGGCAGGCGATCCACCGGGCCGCGTTGGGCGGCTCGCATACCTCACCGGCACGGTGTCGTTCCGCGCCGGTGGCGACACCGCGTGGGCCGTTGCGGTGCCCAACAGTCCGATCACCACGGGCGATGCCCTGTGGGCGGACAATTCCGGACGCGTCGAAGTCGAGATCGGTTCCGCCGAATTGCGGATGGATCAACAGACCGAGCTCGACGTCGAACGCCTGGACGATGCGTCGCTGCAGTTCAGCATGCCGCAAGGCTCGGCGATCCTGCGTCTGCGCTCGTTGGCTACGGGCGAGACCGACGAAATCGACGCGCCTAACGCAGCCATCCAGATGGCTGGGGTGGGCGAGTATCGCGTCGACGTCACACCCGACGGGGCGACCACGTCCATCAGCGTGTTCTCCGGATCGGCGAACGTCACCGCGGGCGGATCTTCGTTCTCGGTGGATGCGGGACAAATGGCCACGGTGCAGGGCGACAGCACGGCGACCTACAACCTCGCCGACATTGGCTCGGCCGACGACTTCGACCAGTGGTCCAAGACGCGCGATGCGCGCGTCGATGCGGCGGCGAGCGCGGCGGCGAGCTACGTGTCTCCCTACATGCCGGGCACGGCCGATCTCGCTGCCGAAGGAACGTGGTCGCAGGACGCGTCCTACGGCCCAGTCTGGTATCCGCGCGCGGTAGCCTCCGATTGGGCGCCCTATCGGTACGGACACTGGGTGTGGGTGAGCCGATGGGGATGGACCTGGGTGGATGACGCGTCGTGGGGATGGGCGCCGTCCCACTACGGGCGGTGGGCCTATATCAACAATCGGTGGGGCTGGTGCCCCGGCCGGACCGTCGCGCCGCCGGTGTTCGCGCCTGCGTTAGTCGCGTTCGTCGGCGGAAGCGGATTCTCCATATCGGCATCGTTCGGTCCAGGCGGCGGCGTCGGCTGGTTCCCGCTGGCGCCGGAAGAGGTGTATCGGCCGCCGTACACGGTGAGTCCGGTGTACCTGCGCCGCGTCAACGTGACCAACGTGAACGTCACGAACATCAACATCACGAACATCAACGTGACTAACGTAAACTATCGCAACCGCACAGTGGTGAACGCGGTGACGGTCGTGTCGCAGAAGACGTTCGTGAACGGGACGGCCGTTGGCCGATCGGCTGTCCGCGTCGCGCCGCAAGACGTCGCGCGCGTGGCGGTGATCGAGCGCGCCCCGGTGGTTCCGACGCGCGTGAGCCTGATCGGCGAAGATGCCGCGGGACGACGCGCTGCGTTGCCACCCGTCGTGTTGGCGCGGCGTCCGGTTCTCGCGGTGCACGCGCCGCCGCCGGCGCCGATCTCGTTCGCCGCACAGCAGTCGGAGCTGGCCAAGACCGGCGGGCGTCCGCTCACGCACACGGAAGTAG